>JALYRN010000857.1 GCA_030855295.1 Myxococcota bacterium
CTGGGGTGCGGCGTGGCCGATCACGCTCGGCGCCGCGTTCGCCGCGATCGGGCTGCGTGCGTCCCGCGCCCGCGGGCTCGCGCTGGCGCTGGGCCTCTCGCTCGCCGCGCTCCTGGTCGGCCTGGCGCTCGGCAGCGAGCGTCTCCGCGCCTTCGCGCTGAGCGGTACGCTCGCGAATCGATTGCTGATCCAGCTCGCGCCCCTCGCCGCGCTGGTCATCGTCGAGACGCTCGCTCAGAGCCTGTCGAAGATCGGCTCGCCCACTCCGGTCCCGCCCGTCCGCGCGCTTCGCGCGCTCCCGTCTGGGCCCTCCGAGGCGAGCACTCCTGTAGACTCGAAGACCGCGCAGGGCTGCCACTCCGGGTAGTCCGAGCGGAACAGCTCGACGAAGTGCTCGGGCATCGCGCGCGCGGTGTCGGCGGCGCCGCTCGGGCCCTCGCCGAGCACGACGACGCGCACCCGCTCGCGCCTCGCCCACGCGAGCAGCTCGTCTCCTGCGATCGTCGTGCGATCCAGGAACACGACCCGCCCGCGTCCGTCCGAGCGCCACAGCCGTCCCGCGAGCCCGAAGCTCCAGTCGTAGCCGAACGCCTCGCCGGGGCCGACGCGATCGCGCGCGCGCTGCCAGTCGGCCTCCTGGGCGTCGAGCGCGTGCGCGGAGATGCGTCGCTCCGGCGACATCCGCGCGAGCTCGAGGAGGCTCGGACCTCCGTCGGTGAAGCCGTGCGACGACAGCCCGATCCCCAGCGCGGTGAGCGCGACTGCGCCGAGCTCGCTCGCCGATCGCCATCGCGCCGGCAGCGCCCCCGTGATCGCGATCGCGAGCGCCAGCAGCGCGCCGGGGATCGCGATCGTGTACCGCGCCCAGAACGCGCCCGGGCTCGCGAGCGTCGCGAGCACGATCAGCAGGACCGGCAGCCCCACCGCGCGCACCGTCTCGCGCAGCGCGCGCGAGCGCATCACCGCGAACGGCAGCGCGAGCGCGAGCGGGAGCAGCGCGAACGTGAAGAGCGGACCGAAGCCGCCGATGCGCATGTCGTAGACGTACGCGTCGGGCATCGCCGTCCACGACGAGATCAAGCGCCCGAGCCAGCCCTGCGAGAGGTACGGCTCGCGCAGGCCGCTCGCGGCGAGCTCGGCCATGTTCGCCTTGCCGGGCAGCAGCACGTGCGAGCCGAGCGTCACGTGCGCGGGCCAGATCGGGTTGTGCCACTCGCGGATGTTCTCGACGTACTTCCACACGCCGATCGCCGCCGCGACCGCGCACCCGAGCACGCCCCAGCGCCACGTCCCGGCGCGCCCTGCGCGCACGATCAACGTCGCCATCGCGACCGCGGCGATCGGAGGCGCCGAAGGCTTGCTGCCGAGCAGGACGCCGATCGCGACGCCCGCGATCAGCAGCATGCCCGGTCGCGCCGAGCTGGTCGCGAGCGCGAACGCGAGCAGCGCGAGCCCACCGACCGCGACGTCGACGTACGCCGACGCGAGCTCGAGCATCACGACGGGCACCGCGAGCCACAGCGCGCCGAGCGCCAGGCCGCGCCACGCCGGAACGCCCGCGCGCTCCGCGATCGTCGCGATCGCGATCACGCCGCCGAGCGCGAACGGCAGCTGACCGAGCTCGATCCACGTGTCGCTCCCGAGCGAGAGCCGCCACGCGACGAAGAACACGTCGATGAGCCTCGGGTACACGTCGATGTAGACGACGCTCGCCGGGACGTGGCGCAGCGTCCCGGTCTGCAGCGCGTCGTGCACGATCGGCAGGTGGTAGCCGAGCGAGTCCCACGCCCACGGCACGAGCAGGTAGGTCGCCGCTGCGGCGAGCCCGACCGCTGCGGCACCGATCGCGAACGCCGCGATCGCCGTGCCCTGCGTGCGCAGCTGCCGCAGCCCCTCACGAGCGGCGACGAGGTCGTCCCAGATCACCGCCCACGCCGCGGTGCCGCCGATCGCGAGCGCCGCGAGCGCGACCAGCAACGTCGCGGCGATCCACGGCAGCGTCGCGATCGCGGAGATCGCGCCGAGCACGTGCACGATGCCGATCGCGAGCGCCGGGACGAGCACCGCCGCGCCGCACGCGCGCTCGAGGCGAGTCGCCTCGGGCAGCAGGCGCGCCGCGATCAGCGACGCCGCGAGCAGGAGCGCGCCGAACGCGACGAGGACGATCACGACACCGAGCGATGGTCAGCGCGTCAGCCAGCGGCCGTCGCGCACCGTCAGCAGCGAGTACGGGAAGACCCACTGCAGCCCGACGAAGGCGAACAGCGCGTAGCCGATGCCGAAGAGGAAGTCCGAGCCACGATCACTTCGCAGGCAGTAGAGGGTCTGCACCGCCGCCGACAGCACCACGAGCCCCGCGATCGTCCCGAGCGCGCTCGGCTGCGC
Organism: Myxococcota bacterium; assembly: GCA_030855295.1. GTDB lineage: Bacteria > Myxococcota_A > Polyangia > Polyangiales > Sandaracinaceae > Sandaracinus. Next base: position 2,386 of record JALYRN010000857.1, read on the forward strand.
GACGACGCGCAGGGCGACGAGCGTCAGGCCGATCCACGCGAGCGGGTACTGCACCAGCTCGATCACGATCTCCATCGTCGGCCACCAGCGATCGCGCGCGCGCCAGCGGGTCGCGAGGTGCGGCAGCATCACCAGGTCCTCGCGGATGTTGCCGCGCTCCCAGCGGACCAGCATCCGCGCCATCCGCGGCAGCGTCGTCGGCATCAGCGTCTCGACGACGGCCGTGCGCTGGTAGACCGAGCGGTGCCCCTCGCGCAGCAGCCACGTCGTCAGCGCGCGATCCTCCGCGATCGTGCACGGCCGCCCGAAAAAGGTCTGCGACGACCACCGATCGAGCACCTGCCGCACGGCGTCCATGCGGTACGCGCTCAGCGCGCCGGGCGTGCAGAGCACCGCGCCGAAGCGCGACTGCGCGGCGCGCGCGAGATCGAAGGTCAGGAAGAAGCGCGCCGAGAGCAAGCGCGTCAGCAGGTTGTCCTCGCGGTTGAGCACGAGCACGCGCCCCGCGACCGCCGCGACCTCGGGGTCGGCGAGCATCGGCGCGACGATCGCGCGCAGCGCCCCGCGGTGCAGCTTCGAGTCACTGTCGACGGTGACGACGAGCTCGGCGTCGGTGCGCGCGAACGCGGTCCGCAGCGCCTCGCGCTTGCCGCCGTTCTGTGGCTGCCGGATCGTCGTGATGCGGCCGGGGTGCATCGCCGCGACCGCCGCGATGTGCGCCCACGTGTCGTCGGTCGACCCGTCGTCGATCGCGATCACGTGCAACTTGCGCTCGGGGTAGTCGCTCGACAGCGCCGACTCGAGCGCGACGCGCACTGCCGCGCCCTCGTTGAACGCGGGCACGATCACCGCGATCTGCGGCAGCAGGTCGTCGCTGACGCCCGCGACCGCGCGGTACCGCAGCGCGTGCCACAGCGTCAGACCGAAGTACGCGCTCGCGATCAGCCCGAGCCCGCTCAGCACCACCGGGACGGACGCGGGCGTCTCCGGCGCGAGCAGCACGGACGTCACGCCGTGGCCGAGCACGCCGGCGAACCCCACCAGGACGGCGGTGGCGAGCGCGACGCGCCACGCGATCATCGCGCGGGTGAAGCGCACCGCGCGCGTGCGCGGCGTGATGCTGCGCGCGCGCGG
>JALYRN010000858.1 GCA_030855295.1 Myxococcota bacterium
CGCACGGCGCGTGCGAGGGCGACACGCTCGCGTTCTGCGATCGCGGCACGCGCACCGAGCGCGACTGCGCGGCGTGCGAGCGCATCTGCGCGCGCGACGAGGAGGGCTTCGCGCGCTGCGTCGACGACCCGTGCAGAGGGCTCGACTACCACGGGCGCTGCGAGGGCGACGTCGCGGTGTGGTGCGCCGAGGGGAACGTGCCGCGGCGGCGCGACTGCGCGGCGGATGGGCTCTCGTGCGGCTGGGTGAACGACCGCATCGGCTTCTTCTGCGAGTGACACGGAACGAGGAGGATGACGTGACGGAGACGCTTCGAATGATGATCGCCACGGCGACGTTCGCGATCACGATCGCGGGATGCGCCGGCTCCACCGATCCCAACGCGCGTCGCGGCGGCGCGATCGACGGCGGTCCGATCGCGATGCCGCCGAGCGATGCGAGCGAGCCAGCGAGCGACGCCGCGACGCCCGGTCCGCTCGAGCTCGATGCATCGATCGCGATCGTCCCCGGCCCTCCGGGCTCGCGCTGCGCGTGCGACGCCGAGTGCGAGGGGAACGCGACGCACCCCGGCGTCTGCGTCTACGGCATCTGCATGACGCGCCCGAGCGGCGAGTGCTCGGCAGGCTCGCGCGCCGAGTGCAGCGAGGGCTCGCGCTGCTGGCGCGTGCGCGACACCGACGGGTTCGTCTGCTGGCCCGACTGCGACGCGTTCTCGTGCGGCGGCACCTGCGACGCCGACGGCTCGTGCGTCGGCCGCGGCGAGCTCGACTGCGATCCCGCGTGCGGCTCGTTCTGCGGCGAGCCGCCCTGCTCGACGCGCAGCCCGTCGGGCCCGTGCGCGGGCGAGGGTGAGATGTGCATCGGCGGCAGCTGCGTCGGTGCGTGCTCGCCGGCAGAGCCGACCGGCTCCTGTCCCGAAGGCGAGCACTGCAGCGCCGGTGTCTGCGAGGAGGGCACCACCTGTCCCGACTGGCGCTGCACCGGCACCGACTGCGCCGCGCTCGTCATGCTCCCCGGCAGCACCGATCCCGCGAGCGCCGAGTCGATCCGCCGCGGCTACTACGTCGACACGCGCACGCGCTACACGTGGCTGCGCCGCGACCTCGTGCTCCTCCTGCAGCACGCGACCTGCGAGGTGGCGCGCCGCTTCCCCGGGACCGCGCCGCTCGGCATCCAGGATCTCTCGCAGATGGACGGCCTGACGCCCGGGAGCGACGTCGGCGATCTCCGCCATCCGTCGACCACGCATCGCGGCAACGATCTCGATCTCTCGTACTACCAGACCGACGGCGACAACGACTCGCACATCGTCTGCGGCGACGGCAGCGACACCAATTACAACGGCCGCGCCGGCCGCTACAACGACGGCTACTTCTGCACGACCGAGCGCAACATCGTCGACTGGCCGCGCGAGGCGTACTTCTTCGCGATGCTCGGCACCTCGCCGCTGGTGCGCATCTTCGGCGTCGACACCACGTTCGTCGACGATCTCCGCACCGAGCTCGACGCGCAGCTGGCGCGCGGCTGGATCTCCGCCGAGCAGCACGAGCGAGCCAACGATCTCGGCTGGGGCAGCGCCGGCGGCTGGCAGTTCCACCACCACCACAGCCACATGAGCTTCTCGCGGCTGTGACCGAGAGCGCGAGTGCTCCCGAACACGGGGACAGGAGCGCGAGTGCTCCCGAACACGGGGACAGGATCGCGAGCGTAAGTACGCGAAATCATGAGGGTGCTGCGGGCAGTCGTACAAACTGTCGTTTTCTGCTTGAGATCTTGCGCGTTGCGGCAGATCTCCAGGGGAATTCGATAGTTTGTACGACTGTCCGCAGGAGCTCTGTGATTACGCGCGGTTACGCGCGCGATCCTGTCCCCGGGATCAGCGGGGGAAGAGGAGGGCGGAGGTGCGGGGGGGGATGGTGAGGGCGACGGAGCCGTCGGGCGCGACCTCGAAGGTGAGCTCGCCCGCGAGTCGATCGACGAGCACCGCACCCGGGGAGTAGCCCGTCGGCACGCGCGCGGTGGAGGGCTGCAGCGGGTGGGTGTTCATCGCGACGAGCACGCGCTCGCCGTCGTGCGCACGCTCCCACACGATGATGCCCGCGTCGGCGGTCGGCGCGTCGAGCTCGGCACCCCCGACCTCGCTCGCGTAGCGCACCTGGAGCGTGCCGCGCCGCAGCGCGCGCGAGCCCCGACGGATGCGCGCGAGCTGCTGGATCAGCGCGTACGCCGGCAGGTCCTCACGGAACCCCGACTCCCACATCACCTCGCGCGCCTCGTGGTGCACGCGCCCGCTGAATTCCTGCTCGGTGCCGTAGTAGACGCCAGGGATCGCGTCGACGGTGAACACCGCGACGAGCGCCTGATCGACCGCGAACGCGTCGCCGTTCTCGCCGCGCACCCGCGGCAGGTCGTGGTTGTCCGCGATCGCCACGCGCGCCTCCCACGGCGACAGCCCGATGCCGTGCGGTTGCGGCACGTCACGGAAGAGCGCGCGCTGATCCTCGAGCGCCACGCGCGCGACCGACGGCGGCGCACCGCCGAGGATCACCGAGTTCACGAGCCCGAACTTCATCGGGAAGTCGAAGCCCGCGTCGAGCGCGCCCTCCGCGGTGTGACGCGCGATGTCGCGCGCATCGAATTCGAAGATCTCGCCGAGCAGGAAGAAACGATGCTTGCCGTGCGCCGCGAGCCGACGTCGCAGCCCGTCGCAGAAGCGCTGCCAGAGCTCGAGCGGCACGTGCGGCACCGCGTCGATCCGGAACCCGTCGATGTCGGTCTCGAGCACCCACCACGCGAACGTCTCGATCAGCCCCTCGATCACGTCCTCGTGCGCGGTGTCGAGATCGCGCAGCCCCGTCGGGAAGTCGCCGAAGCGCCGCTCTTCGTAGTCGCCGAGATTGCCGATCCCGCGACGATGGAAGTGCTCGGCGTCGAGCGCGAACGTCTCCGCACCGTCGCTGCCCGGCACGAACAAGCGCGGTCGATCGACGTGCCAGAGCAGCGGCGCTTCGTAGCTCGTCGACTCATAAGGAGGAAGGTCCTCGCCGTCGTCGACGACTCCGTCGGCGTCGAGGTCGTACGCGAACACGCGACCCGCGTGGTTCGTCACCACGTCGACGATCACCGCGATGTCGCGCGCATGGGCGGCGTCGACCAGCTCACGCAGCTCGTGCATCGATCCGAAGCGCGGGTTGTGCGTCGTGAAGTCGCTCGCCCAGTAGCCGTGGTAGCCGTCCTCGACGTCGATGCGCGCGACGTTCTCGACCACCGGCGAGATCCAGATCGCGCTCATCCCGAGGCGCTCGACGTAGTCGAGCCGATCGATCACGCCGCGCCAGTCGCCGCCCTGCGAGCGCGAGAGATCGCCCGGCACGATCGCGACCCCGTCGGCGTCGTCGTTGCTGCGATCGCCGTTCTCGAAGCGGTCGACGACGATCTGGTAGATGACGCGATCGCGCCAGTCGTCGACGTGCGTCGCGACGCGCGGCCGCTGCGGCTCGCACGCCCCGAGCAC
>JALYRN010000132.1 GCA_030855295.1 Myxococcota bacterium
TCTTCGGACCGTTCGCGACCGCGCTGCCGATCCGGCTGCGCCTCTCGGGCGCGGCGTTCGCGGGCGATCTGAGAGCGACCGACGCCGAGCTCTCCGCGACGCGCGCCCATGCGATGTCGCCGCACCGGATCGCGCGCGCGATCGGCGGCGCGCCGAGCATCGCGCTCGGTGCGCAGCTCTTCGTGACGTACCTCGACTTCGACGCGCTCTCGCCCGCGCCGCGCACGTCGGCGCTCTCGCTCCGCGTCGACGACTCGCGGACCGACATGACGCCGCCGCCCGCCGGGACCGATCTGGTGGTGGCCGCGAGGCCGGTCGAGGGCGCGCTGCGGATCACGCTGCGCTCGGACCGGGACGCCTGGGGCGAGTCCGAGCTCGACGCGCTCGCCGAGTCGATCGAGGCCGAGCTCCGCAGCGCGCTCCCCTCGCCGAGCGCCGGACCCGCGTGCCACCTCCCCGCGCTCGGAATCGCGTCGGCCGCCGCGCGAACGATCGACGCCGCGCTCGTCGGCTACCTGCCTCCCATCGCGCACATCGCCGCGATCGCGGGGCTCGGATCCATCGAGCTCGAGACGCTCCGGGCGCGCGTGCGAGCGACCGTCTTCCCGGAGAACCGCGCGCGCGTGCTGGAGACGGTCGACACGCCGCTCGGCCGCTCGGCGTTCGTGTGCCTACCGCGCTTCGCCGACGAGCTCACGCCGTCGATCGCCGACGCGCTCGCGATCGAGAGCGCCGAGGCGGTCCGCATCGCGGCGCGCGCCGGCGCTCGATGCGTGTCGCTCGCCGGGATGATCCCTTCGCTCACTGGCTACGGCCTCGCGGTACAGCGCGCGCTCGGAGAGAGCGCGCCGTCGCTGACCACCGGACACGCCGCGACCGCCGTCTCGGTCGTGCTCACCGCGCTGTCCGCGCTCGACGCACGTCCGGTGCGCACGCTCGCGATCGTCGGCGCCGGATCGATCGGCCGGGCGTCGCTGATGCTCCTGCTCGCGCGCCTCTCGCCCGCGCCCGCGCGCTTGATCCTCTGCGACGTCGCCGGCGTCCGCGAGCGGCTCGACGCGATCATCGACGAGGCGCGCGCCGTCGGATGGTCGGGCGACGTCGTCGCGCTCGCATCCGACGAGCGAGCGCCCGACGCGATCTACGAGGCCGACCTCGTGATCGCCGCGACCAGCACCCCCGCCGTGATCGATCCCGATCGACTGCGCCCCGGCGCGATCGTGATCGACGACTCGTTCCCTCCCGCGCTCGACACCGCCCGCGCGATCGCGCGCATGCGCACGATCGGCGACGTGATCGTCAGCGGCGGCGGCCTCCTCGAGTGCGGCCGCGCCGAGCGTCGCGCGCTCGTCGACATCGCGCCCTCGCTCGCGCCGCCCCCGGATCTCGCGGCACGCATCGCGAGCCAGCGCCCGGCCGCGACGATCGCGAGCTGCCAGCTCGAGTCGCTCCTCTGCGCGCGCGACCCCTCGCTCCCGCGCGTGATGGGCCTCGTCACGCCCGCACAGGCAGCGCGCTACTGGGACGCGATCGAACGCGCCGGCGTACGCGCCGGCCCGCTCCACCTCGGAGATCACCTCGTCGCAAAGAAGACGACGTGATCGACCGCCCCTGCGCTCCTGATATGTGGTGATGGCACCTCGATTCACACCCGAACGCTGACGGAATGGAGAACCGTGAATCACTTCCAACACCTCTCGCGGCGCCGCCCGCTCAGCCTCGGACTGCTCTTCTGCGTGCTGAGCGCCGTCGGATGCAGCTGCGACCAAGGCTCGGCGTCCGGCGCCGATGGCGGGGCTCGCGACTCGGCGGTCGTCGGCCTCGACGCCGCCGACGCGCAGCTGATGCCGGATGACGCCGACACCGCGCCCGCCGACGGCTCCGTCACGCCCGACCGCGACGCCGGCCCCGACATCCCCGTCGACCTGCCCGGCTCGATCGACGGCGTCGAGCCGGAGGCGCACGCCAATCACCCGCCGATGATCGACGGCAACGGCAGCCTCTATCGAATCACCGAGTCGACCCAGGCCGAGGGCAACAACCCGCGGATGATGCGCTCGACCGACAGCGGCGCGACGTGGGCCGAGGCCGACGAAGGCAACCGTCCTGGGGCGCGCGATCTCGAGGGCTGCTGGCAGCTCCAGTTCGGCTCCGAGATCTACGTCTCGGTCGCGGCGAACCGGCGCGTCTGGTTCCAGATCTTCCACACGAGCGATGCCGCCGAGCGCCCCGACGAGTGGGTCTTCCACGAGCAGGTCGGCCCAGATCTCGTGAACGAGGGCGGCGTCGCGCAGTTCTCGTCACTCGCGCGCACGTCGGATGGGCAGATCTGGCTCTTCCACAGCGACTCGATGATCAGTGGCCGGCAGCAGATCGGATTCCGGCGACGCTCTGCGAGCGGCGTGTGGAGCGACGAGCGCGCGATCGGCGAGACGAGCGGCTCGTGGACCGGGCCGCGCGCGCTCCTGGGCGAGGGCGACGTCACGCACGTGTTCTACGCGGACCACCTCGCCGACCGACTCTACTGGCGGACGCTGAGCCCGTCCGGTGAGCTGTCGAGCGCGACGCGGCTCGACACCAGCGGCACGAGCAGCGAGCGCCTCCCGCACACCAACGCCGTCTACTACGACCACGCGGGCGCCGAGGTCCTCGTGGTCGCGTTCGCCGACGACGCCGGGATCCTCCGCGCGATCACGATCACTGATGGAGAGGTGGGCGCGGAGGTCGCGATCTCGCCCCAGCCGGTGCTCGAGAACCCTGGCATCGCACTGAACGACGGCACGGTCGCGCACCTGGCGATCGACGGGACGACGGTCCACGCGCTGTGGGTCGACCTCGCCAGCGGCGACGTGCTGCACAGCGCGCGGCCGCACGGAGGCGCGTGGTCGGCTCCCGTCGTCGCATGGGACTCGGGCGCCGACGGCGCGTGGTGGGTGTACGGCAACGTCTACCGGCGTGGCGGCCGGCGGCGCCTCGGCTTCACGTACGACATCGACGATCATCCCGACGACGAAGGCCACATCGAGTACGACGAGATCACCCTCGGGCTGTGAGCGCGGATCGCGCCCGCGCTCAGCGGCAGCTGCCGTCGACGCGCGAGCCGATCAGCGTCGCGATCCGGCGGATCGCGGTGTCGTAGCTGCTCTGGCAGATCGAGTGCACGGTCGTCGCGGCACCGAGGTCGTCGAGGCCCTGCGCGACCGTGACGATGCGACGCGGCGGGAATGCGATGCCGTTCGCCGACGAGCACGAGGGCCGCATCCGGTTCGTCATCGTGGGATCGATGGCCTCCACCATGTCGGGGTGGGCGAGGATCGCGCCGTAGTCGGCGGGCGCCGCGCCAGGATCGACAGGGCCCGGGATCCCGGCGATCGCGGCGTAGACCAGCCGCCGAGGATCCTGCCGCATCTGGCCGAGGCCGCCGATGAACCGCGACACCGGATGGATCGCTTCGGGATGCCTGAAGCAGCGCAGGTTCAGGTCGGTCGACGCGTACGTCGTGCTCCCGGGATCGAAGAGATCCAGATCGCTCGCGGAGCAGTCTTCTTCGTCGGTCACCAGCAGCATCGCGAGGATCGAGCCCGCTCGCACGAACCCGAGGTGGGCGCCGTCGCCGTGCCCATCGGTCCCGCCGAAGAACTCGATCGGGACGTACCCCGGCGCGGTCCACGGCTGCGGCGCCGAGGGCGCGATCGCCTTGAGCACCGCCTCGAGCTGCTGCTCGAACCCGCATCCGCTCACGCCGAGCTGCGCGACGCACGACACGTCGCGAACGAACGAGGCCACGTCCGACGCGCCCGCGAGGAACTCGAAGATCGGCGGATAGGCCACGGCGCACCCGCTGGCCACCCTGCTGCCCCGCGTGAGGAGCTCGCCGTCGTCCCCGTACATCGCCCCGTACGTGCCGCTCGTGCAGGTCGGGGTGTCGTGCCCGCCGGCGCCCATGTCGCTGCTCACGACGCCGATCTGCAGGCTGCCGATCGGAAGGAAGTCGCGGATGCCGTCGCCTTCGACGTCGCCCGACGAGAGCGCCCGCACCATCGCCGGCAGCACGGCGACCAGCGCAGCCTGCTCCTCGGCCATCGAGTTCGAGTTGTCGATCATCAGCAGCAGATCAACCTCGTCGCTCGGCGGGAGGCAGCCACCATCGCGGCCGCCGTCCCGATCGGGCGTGCTCGCGTCGCCCGCATCCGCCGGACCCGCGTCGCCGGCGTCACCGGCGTCCATCGACCCCGCGTCGACCGGCGCCGGAGGCACGTACGGCACCAGCCGATCGAACGGCACGCGCGCCGACGTGCACGCGCCCGCGACGCAGGTCTCGTCCTCGGCGCACATCGCCGCGCCGATGCACGCGCCCTCGAGGAAGATCGTATGCGAGAGCGTCTGTCCGGCGGCGTAGCCGCTGATCGCGCGCGCCTCGACGATCGGCATCCCGCGCGCATCGCGCGCCTGCGCGATCGCCTGCCACTCGCGGCTCACGTCTCCGTCGCGCGGCACGATCGCGACCTGGATCGGCCATCCCGTCGCGGCGATGTCGAACGAGCTCGCCGCCGTGCTCTCCCATCCCGAGCCTGCCGAGGCGCGCCCGCGGACCTCGATCGTCACCGTGCTCGTCTGCGCCCGCACGACCGAGTCCGCCTGCACGATCACCATCACCTGTGTGCGCGGCGACTCGCTCCCACATCCGAGCGCTGCGATCGCGACCACGACCGCCAGCGCGATCCCACGAGCACGCATCAGAGCCCCTCCAGCGCGACGACGACGACGCCCATCGTCCCCGGCAGCGGCGCCTGGGTCGAGCTCGAGTCGGAGAGCGCGACGCCCGCGCCGATGCCGACGCCTGCACCGATCACCACCACGCCGAGGATCGTCCAGAACCACCACTCGTCCGCGATCGAGCCGCCGCCGCCCGCATCGCGATCGTCGCGCGGCTCCGCGCGGAACGTGGTCGCAGGCTGCGCGCTCGCGGTCTCCTGCGCGGGTGCAGTCAGCTCCACTGCCGGCTCGGGGTCCGCGTCGACGGTGGGCCCGGGCGCGCCGCGCTCGCGATCCTCCGCGACCGCGCCTTCGAGCACGCGGATCCGCGACTCGACCTCGGCGCGGTTCGGCGCATCGGGCAGCGCGGCGACGTACGCACGGAACGCCTCGAGCGCCTCGGCGTCGCGTCGCAGCCGATCGGCTGCAGTGCCCACGTTGTAGAGGAGCGTGGGCCGACCGCTGAGCTCGTACGCCTCTCGGAAGCGCGCGAGCGCTGCCTCGAAGCGGCCGGCCTCGAACGCGCTGCGCCCCGCCTCGAAGAGGCTGCGGGCCTCGGCGTCGAGCGCTGCTTGCGCGCGCGCGTCCTGTGCGCGAGCAGCCGCCGGAGCGAGCGCGAAGAGGGAGAGCGCAAACACTGCGCAGGGAAAGAGAAGAAGAGCTGGCCTCGAGACGGGACGCATGATTCCGGATGCTACCGCGCGAGCGCCATTCCGTCCTGATCGCAGACCGGTCTCCGTGCGACCACGCGTCGCTCGGACGTCAGCTCGGGGCGCGGCGTCCGACCAGCGCTGCGATCGCCGCGACGAGCTCCTGCGGCTCGGTGGGCTTGCTGACGTGGTTCTGGAAGCCCTCCATCAGCGCGCGGGTGCGATCGTGCATCGAGGCATATGCCGTCAGCGCGATCGCCGGTACCCGGCCGCCTTCTTCGGGCGGGAGCGCCCGGACCTGGCGGATCAGCTCGTATCCCGACGCCTCGGGCATGCCGATGTCGCTGACCAGCAGGTCGGGCGCCGCGCGGCGGAATTGGTCCATCGCCTCGATGACCGAGCCCGCCGTCACCACCGTCGCTCCGCACTCGGTCAGCACCGCTTCGATCAGCTCGCGCGCGTCCGGCTCGTCCTCGCAGACGAGCACGCGGAGGCCCGCGAGCTCCGGCGGACAATGGAAGGCGGCGCCCCTCCGCATCACCTGCGCGGTCGCGTCGCCTGCGCTCGAGCCCGACCGCAGCGGCGAGACCGGCAGTCGTACGGTGAACGTCGCGCCGCTACCGACGCCCTCGCTGTGCGCTTCGATCGTGCCCCCGTGCAGCTCGACGAGGTGCTTCACGATGGCGAGCCCCAAGCCGAGCCCGCCGTGCGTCCGGGTGATCGTCGCGTCCTGCTGCCGGAAGGCCTGGAAGACGTGGGGGAGGAACGACGACTCGATCCCGGCGCCGCTGTCGCTGACCACGATCTCGACGTTCGAGTCCTCTCGCTGCATCCGCACGTACACGCGGCCGCCCTTCGGCGTGAACTTCACCGCGTTGCTGAGCAGGTTCCAGACCACCTGCTGCAGGCGACCGGCGTCTCCGCTCAGCGTGCCCGCGTGGGGATCGAGCAGGATCTGCAGGCGCACGTTCTTCGCCTCCGCGGCGGGACGAACGGCGTCGATCGCATCTTCGACCACCTGCGCGGGCTCGACCGACCCGAGCGCGAGCCGGAGCCGGCCGGTGACCACTCGGCTGAAGTCGAGCAGGTCATCGACGAGCTGCACCTGCACCTTGGCATTGCGCTCGATCGTCTCGAGCGCTCGCGTCTGCTTCTCCGGGCTGAGCGTTCCGGCACGCAGCATCCGGCTCCAGCCGAGGATCGCGTTGAGAGGAGTGCGCAGCTCGTGCGACGTCACGCTGAGCAGCTCGTCCTTGGCGCGGCTCGCTTCCTCCGCGCGGCGCCGCTCGCGCTGCGTCAGCTCGAAGAGCCGTGCGTTGTCGATCATCACGCCGACGCGCCGCCCGATCTCCTCGGCCGTCTCGAGGTCTCCTTGCTCGAACAGCCGTCCTGACTCCGCCGATGCGAACGAGATGATCCCCAACGTCCGGCGGTGGACTGCGATCGGCACCGCCATCCACGAGCGCAGTCCGAGCTCCCGGAGCAGCGCGAGGTGGTCGCTGTCGCGCGCGCTCGCGACGAGCATCGCGTCGGTGATCTCGCGCGCCCGCTCGGAGACGCCCGAGCTCAGGATCCGCTGGCTCGACGCGGCGCTCTCGCCGGGGTTGCGACGCGCGACCTCGTGGAGGAGCTCGAGCCGCCCCGGATCCACGTGCGCGACCGCGATGCGCTCGAGCTCGTCGCCTTCGCGATCGCCATGCGCGCTGCCGAGCAGATCGATCGCGCACCAGTCCGCCATCTGCGGCACCGCGAGGCGCGCCAGCGCCGGCAGCGTCGCGCGGTAGTCGAGCGACGACGCGAGCAGCGTGCCGGCCTCGGCCAGGAAACGGTTGACCTCCTCGGTCCGCTTGCGCTCGTCGATGTCCGTCGACGTGCCGACCCAGCGCACGAGCCGGCCGTCACCGTCACGCACCGGCGCGCCGCGCGCCAGGAACCAGCGATAGCTGCCGTCGGCGCCGTGCTTCAAGCGGTACTCGCTCTCGTACCGCTCACCATTCGCGATCGCCGCGCTCCACGTGGCCCCCGCGCGCGCGACGTCGTCCGGGTGGACGATGCGATCCCAGCTGTTCGCCTTCAGCTGGTCGAACGCGAGCCCGAGGTAGTCGAGATAGCGCTGGTTGCAGTAGGTCGGCCTGCCCTCGGGGGTCGTCGTCCAGACGAACTGCGGCGAGGACTCGGCGAGCGTCCGGTAGTTCTCCTCGGCGGCGACGGTCGCGGCGTGCAGGCGCGCGTTGTCGATCGCGACCGCCGCCTGTGCCGCGACGGCGACGAGCAAGCGCTCGTCTCGCGCCTGGAAGACACCGCGCTCCGCGTGGCCGAAGAACAGCCCACCGAGCACCTCGCCGGTGCGCGAGACGACCGGAACGGCGAGATAGCTCCGCACCGGAAGGTGCCCCTCGGGCATTCCCCGATAGGGCGCGTTCTTGCCGTAGCGCGGGTCTGCAGTGATGTCGTCGGAGCGCACCGGGCCCTCGCCCGCGAACGTCGGCGCGAAGATCGGCGTGTTCCGAGGCATCGGGAAGCGCTCGAACTCGGATCGCGGCACGCCCGCGATCGTGTAGAGCATGTAGCTGCCGCCCTCGGCGTCCGCGACGTTGTAGAAGAACGCGCCGAACTGCGCGCGGCAGAGCGCGGTGGCTTCTTCGGTCAGCCGCGTGACGATCGTGTCGAGATCGAAGTCGACGGCGAGCGCGGTACCGACTCGATAGAGCGCCTCGTTGATCCGGGCCTCGTCCGCGAGCTGCTCCTCGGCGCGCTTCGCGTCGGTCACGTCGAGCACGAGGCTGACGAAGCCGTGGACCCGCCCGTCCGCGCCCCGATCCGGGATGTACGTCGCGTGGACCCAGCGCGGGCCGCCGGCCCGATAGGGGATCTCGCTCTCGAACGTCTGCGAGCGCCCGTCGAGCACCGCGTCGACGTGGGGCCGGACCGCGGCATAGGCGGCGTCGCCCAGCACGTCGGCGATGTGCTCGCCGGCGATCTGGCCAGCGCTCGCGCCGAACCACTCCTCGTACGTGCGATTGATCAATCGGTATCGACGGCCCTCGTCGAGGTAGGCGACCAGCCCCGGGATCGTGTCGAGGATCAGACGCAGCTCGCTCTCGCGGCGAGCGAGCGCCTCGCTCAGCTCGCGCTGCCGCGTGCGGTCCTGCGTGACCTTCACGAACCCGACGAGAGCTCCCGACGCGTCGTGCAGCGCCGACAGCGACACGGCAGCGTAGAACTGGGAGCCATCCTTGCGCTGCCGCCAGCCGTCGCCCTCGTAGCGACCGCGCGCGCGCGCCACCTGGAGCTCCGTCTCGGGGAGCCCCGCCGCGCGATCCTCGGCCGTGAAGAACATCCCGAAGTACTGCCCGCGCACTTCGTCGAGCGCGTATCCCTTGATCCGCTCGGCGGGCGCGTTGAACGTCACGATTCGCCCGTCCGGCTCGAGCATCGAGATCGCGTGATCGCGCACGCCATCGAGGATCAGACGAAGCTGCTCTTCCCGCTGCTGGAGGGCGTCGCTGAGCTCGCGCTGGCGCGTGCGATCGGCAGCGCCGAGCTCCGCGACATCGCCTCCGGCGCCGCGTGCGGTCAGCTGCCGCCGGAGCTCCGCGACCTCACGCGCGAGCGCTTGATTCTCGCGCGCGAGCCGCTCCAGCCGTTCCGCGTCGTCCACGATGCTCCGAGGATGCCCCGAGCTGGAGGCTCCCTTTTCTTGCGCACACATCGCGTGATCACAAGGTCAGCTGGAGTCGCCGCCCCCAGCAGCGGCTGACGCGGCGCGTCGTACGTCACGTCACATCCTCCCGGCGCGGGCGTCGGCGGGCTGTGTTATAGAGGCCGCCGATCATGGCGGACCTGCTCGCGATCCACCGACACGCGGTGCGCGCGCGGCTCACGGGCGAGCGACTCACGCAGCTCGCCCGAGCCGGCCGCATCGGCTTCCATCCCGACGCGCGCGGCTTCGAGCCCGCGATCGCTGCTGCCGTGCTCGCGATGCGGCCCGAGGACCACGTGTTCCCGGGCGCCCGCGAGCACACCGCGTTCCTCGCGCGCGGCATCGACCTCGAGCGCTACGTCGCGAGCGCGTTCGGCGCGCAGCACGATCCGATGTCCGGGCACGCGCCGCCCGCGCAGCTGTCGGCGCGCGATCTGCGCATCGCCTCGCCCTCGGGGCTGGTGTCGAACCACCTGACGCACGCGACCGGCTTCGCGTGGGCGGGCGTGCTGCGGCGCGACTCGATCGCGGTGCTCACGCTGTTCGGAGCGAGCGCGGCCGACGCCGGCGACTTCCACAGCGCCGTCAATTTCGCGGGCACGACCAAGGCGCCGATCGTCTTCTTCTGCCGCAGCGATCGCACCCGCAACGGCCAGGCGCCGCGCGCGATCGAGAGCGTCGCCGACAAGGGCATCGCGTACGGCGTCGAGAGCACGACGTGCTCGGCCGACGATCCCGCCAGCGTCGCGACCGCTGTCGAGCAAGCGCTCGCGCGCGCGCTCGCCGGCGAAGGCCCCACGCTGATCGAGGCCATCCGCGAGGGCGAGCTCGATCCGCTCGACGCGCTCAAGGCGAACCTGATCCGCGACGGCGCGTGGGACTCCAGCCGTGACCTCGAGCTGCGCCGCGAGGCGATGAGCGAGATCGAGGCCGCCGTGAAGCGCGCCACGCAGGCCGGCCCGCCCGCCCGCGAGGCGATCTTCGAGCACGTCTACGCGCAGCTGCCGCCGCACCTCGAGCGCCAGCGCGACTCGCTCCTCGCCTCTCCTCCCGCGCCCGCGACCGACCCCTCCCGCTGAGAGCCCACGATGACCGACGCGTCCGCATCCCAGAGCCCCGGTTCGCAGAAGACGATGGTGCAGGCGATCAACGAGGCGCTCCGCCTCGAGATGCGCCGCGACGATCGCGTGGTCCTGCTCGGCGAGGACGTCGGCCGCGTCGGCGGCGTGTTCCGCGTCACGGCGGGGCTGTGGGACGAGTTCGGCGACGAGCGCGTGATCGACACGCCGCTCAACGAGGGCGGCATCATCGGCACCGCGATCGGCATGGCCGCGTACGGCCTGCGCCCGGTGCCGGAGATCCAGTTCTCCGACTTCATCTATCCCGCCTTCGATCAGATCGTCAGCGAGGCTGCGAAGTACCGCTATCGCTCGGGCGGCGAGTATCCGTGCCCGATGGTGATCCGCACGCCGTACGGCGGCGGCATCAAGGGCGGCGCGTACCACTCGCAGTCGCCCGAGGCGCTCTTCATCCACACCGCGGGCCTCAAGGTCGTCTGCCCGAGCAACCCGTACGACGCCAAGGGCCTGCTCGCGGCGGCGATCCACGACGACGATCCGGTCCTCTTCTTCGAGCCGAAGCGGGTCTATCGCGCGGTGAAGATGGAGGTGCCGGACGAGGCCTACGAGCTGCCGCTCGGACAGGCGAAGGTGGTGCGCGAGGGCGAGGGCCTGACGCTCGTCGCGTGGGGCGCGATGCTCTACGAGGCGCTCAGCGCGGCCGAGCAGGTCGCGGCGCAGGGCATCGACTGCGAGGTGATCGATCTGCGCACGCTGTGGCCGCTCGACCTCGACACGATCGTGAAGAGCGTCGAGAAGACCGGCCGCATCGTCGTCGTGCACGAGGCGCCCAAGGCCTGCGGCTTCGGCGCCGAGATCCTGCAGCTCGTCACCGAGAAGTCGTTCCTCCACTTCCAGGCGCCGCCCGCGCGCGTGACCGGCTGGGACACGCCGTTCCCGTACACGCTCGAGAACGAGTACCTCCCGCTCGCGCACCGCATCGTGCCGCAGCTGATCGCCACCGCCGCGTACTGAGGAGGAGCCCCATGGCGCGTTTCGAATTCAAGCTGCCGGACATCGGCGAGGGCGTCGCCGAGGGCGAGATCGTCGCGTGGCACGTGACGCCGGGCGACGTCGTCAAGGAAGACCAGGCGATGGTCGAGGTGATGACCGACAAGGCGACGGTCACGATCGGCGCGCCGAAGAAGGGCACGATCGTCGAGACCACCGTCGCGGTCGGTCAGGTGCTCCCGGTCGGCGCGCTGCTGGTGGTGATCGAGACGGAAAGCGGCGCCGTCGCAGCCGCCCCGCCGCGTGCCCCCGCCGCGCCTGCGC
>JALYRN010000859.1 GCA_030855295.1 Myxococcota bacterium
GTCACGCCGAGCCCGCTCGGCCGATGGTCGTACTGCCAGGCGCCGCTTCGCACGGTGTTCGCCATGAAGTCGTGCCAGCCGCGCTGCTGACCGGTCGCGCCGAACGTGACCTCCTCGTGGTTCGAGATCTCGACCGCGAGACCGAGGCGCACGCGCCACGGTGCGCCGGGCTGCCTCAGCCCCATCCCGAGGCGGAGCCGATCGAGCTCGTGGAACGCGACCGGCACCATCGCGTGCCGCCCCGGCTCCGCACCGCCGAGCGCGGCCGTGAAGAGCTGGCTCGAGAGATCGAGCCGGAGCCCGACACGATCGGCGAGGTCGTAGCGCAGCCCGAGCGACGACGTGTGC
Source organism: Myxococcota bacterium (assembly GCA_030855295.1). Lineage (GTDB taxonomy): Bacteria > Myxococcota_A > Polyangia > Polyangiales > Sandaracinaceae > Sandaracinus. Next base: position 349 of record JALYRN010000859.1, read on the forward strand.
GTGCGGCCGAGGTCGGTGCCGTCGTGCTCGCGCCCGACCATGCGCGCGTAGTTGCCGAAGAGCAGGTTGTCGTTCTCGATCGCGAGGCGCAGCACGAGCGGACCGTCGCGCCCGACGTCCGTCGAGGGCCGGCCCAGCGTCCGCGCGGCCGAGCCTGGATCGTCCGCGCGCGCCGCCGATGGTGGAAGGCTCGCGACGATCCCGACGATCGACATCAGAACGCACCAGAACGCCGCACTGGCGCGCACGCGCACGCCCGCACCTGCAGCCCCCGGTGCGCGCTCGAACGCGCGCATGCTGCAACTCCGAGGCGACTGCGCGACGGCGACGATGGAATCCGTCGCGCGACGTGCGAGCCCCCTGCTCGCTCAATTGGAAACGCAGCAGTGCGGCACAAGCGCGGAAGCGCGAACTCGAACGCGATCTGCGAAGGCGTGTCGTCGCGCTACACTCGCGCCGCGTCGGCGATGGGAGCGACCCGCCGCGCCCGGGGGAACTTGAGCGAGCCGAAGAGTGGTGAGACACAGCGCCGGAGCGGACGTCGCAAGCGCCGCGGGCCGAGCGTCGGTCGCGCGTTCCGCCGTCTGTCCACGAGCGCGCGCAACGCCGTCGAGGTGATGCGCATCGGCCGGCTCGGCGCGCCCTACGCGGCGCCGTTCGAGATCGCGCTCGAGGACGGTGTCTCGAAGCTCCGCCGCTACCTGCCGCCGGCGCGCGACGGAGAGGTCGGCGCGTGGTCGGCGCCCGCCGGCTCCGAGGAGCTCGGCTCGATCGTGCTCGTGCCGCCGCTGATGCTGACGAGCGAGATCTACGACATCTCGCCCGAGCTCAGCGCGGTCACGCTGCTGACGCGCGCGGGGCTCGACGTCTGGCTCGTCGACTTCGGCGCGCCCGAGCGCACGCCCGGGGGCATGGAGCGCACGCTCGACGATCACGTGCGCGCGGTCGATCGCGCGATCGACGAGGCGCGGCGGCAGACCGGCAGGGACGTGCACCTCGCGGGCTACTCGCAGGGCGGCATGTTCTGCTACCAGACCGCCGCGCTCCGCCGCAGCGCGGGCATCGCGTCGATCATCACGTTCGGCTCGCCGGTCGACATCCGCCGGAACCTCCCCGGCATCGGCGCGCAGGCCGCCGAGCGAGTGATCGCGGCGGCGCGACGCGCGGTCGAGCTGCCGCTACAGCAGATCGAGGGCCTGCCCGGCTTCCTGACGAGCACCGGCTTCAAGCTGCTGAGCGTGCGCAAGGAGGTGCAGCAGCTCGTCGAGTTCGTGCAGAAGCTCCACGACCGCTCGGCGCTCGAGAAGCGCGAGAGCCGGCGGCGCTTCCTCGGCGGCGAGGGCTTCGTCGCGTGGCCGGGCCCGGCGCTGCGCACCTTCGTCGACGAGTTCATCGTGCACAACCGGCTGGCGTCGGGCGGCTTCGTGATCGACGGACGCACCGTCACGCTCGCCGACGTGACCTGTCCGATCCTCTACTTCGTCGGCGAGACCGACGAGATCGCTCGGGCCCCCTCGGTGCGCGCGATCCGTGAGGCCGCGCCGGCCGCCGAGCTGCACGAGATCCCGCTGCGCGCCGGCCACTTCGGGCTCGTCGTCGGCAGCAAGGCGATGACCATCAGCTGGCCCTCGGTGATCGAGTGGGTGCGCTGGCGCGACGCGAGCGGCGAGCTGCCGGCGATGCTGCGCGGCGAGGCTCCGGTGCGCGCGCGGCCCCTCGACGACATCGACGACGAAGACTTCGATGACGTGCCCGTCGACGTCGAGGCGTTCTACGACGTCGCCACCAGCGCGGTCGACGCCGTGTGGTCGCGCCTCGGCGACGTCGGGCGCGAGGTCGGCGAGATGATCGACTCGCTGCGCTGGCAGGTGCCGCGCCTGCAGAAGCTGCGCGCGATCGAGCCGCACACGCGCATCTCGATGGGCCGCGCGCTCGCCGATCAGGCGGCGGCGATCGGCGATCACACGTTCTTCCTCTGGAAGGGCCGCGCGTTCACCTACCGCGACGCCGATCGACGCGTCGACAACGTCGTGCGCGGGCTCGTGCACTGCGGCGTGGGCAAGGGCTCGAAGGTCGGCGTGCTGATGACGACGCGACCCTCGTACCTGTCGATCGTCTGCGCGCTCAACCGCATGGGCGCGGTCGCGGTGCTGCTGAGCCCCGACTCGACGCGCATCACCGTCGAGCAGGCGCAGCGCCTCGCGCCGATGGACTTCCTCGTCACCGATCCCGATCACGCGGCGCACGCGCGCGCGGCGTACGCGGGGCCCGTGCTCTCGCTGGGCGGCGGCGCGCCGGTGGCGTCGAGCGTCGAGGCCGCGCTGCCCGAGGGCGTGCTCGACATGGAGGCGATCGATCCCGAGGCGGTCGTGCTGCCCGCCTGGTACGAGCCGGACGCCGGCGTCGCGTCCGACCTCGCGTGCATCGTCTTCACCGCCGGGCGGGAGGTCGGCGGGCGCGGCGAGATCGCGAAGGCCGCGCGGATCACCAACCGGCGCTGGGCGTTCTCGGCGCTCGGCGCGGCCGCAGGATGCACGCTGACGTCGAACGACACCGTGTACTGCTGCCTGCCGCTCCACCACGCGGCGGGCATGCTGGTCGCGGTGGGCGGCGCGCTGGTCGGCGGCTCGCGGCTCGCGCTCGCGCGCCGCTACGATCCCGAGCTGCTCTGGCCCGAGGTGCGGCGCTACGGCGCCACCGTCGTGTTCTACGCGGGCGACATGCTGCGCGCGCTGGTCGAGGCGCCGCCGTCGTCGATGGACGCGCACTCGCCCGTGCGCCTGTTCGCCGGCAGCGGCATGCGCATGGACGTGTGGGAGCGCCTGGTGCATCGCTTCGGGCGCGCGTCCGTGATCGAGTTCTACGCGTCGACCGAGGGCAACGCGGTGCTCGCGAACGCGTCGGGCGCGAAGATCGGCGCGCTCGGCCGGCCGCTGCCCGGCAGCGCCGACATGGCGCTGCTCGCGTGGGACTTCGAGAAGGAAGCGCTCGCGCGCGACGAGGCCGGGCGGCTGCTGACGAGCGGCGTCGACGAGCTCGGCGTGCTGGTCGCGCGGATCGATCCGGTGCACCCGCTGGCGCGCGCGGCGGACGCGGCGGCCGGGCCGGACCGCGAGACCGCGATGCGCGTGCTGCGCGGCGTCTTCGAGGCGGGCGACGTC
>JALYRN010000860.1 GCA_030855295.1 Myxococcota bacterium
GCGCCGAGGGCGGTCGCGACGACGCGCGCTCCGCGCCGTCCGTGGAGAGGCCCACGGCGAGCGGCTGCTCGTCGCGCAGGGCTGGATCGTCGAGGGTCGGCAGGTCGCCCGCACGCTGCGCTTCACGCTCGACGGGGCGCCGATCGAGGCGCGCGTGCGCTGCGATCTCGTCGTGCGTCGCGGCCGCCGTCGCTGCGTCGCGGAGATCAAGACGGGCGCGCTCGCGCCGCGCATCGATCACGCGCCGACGCGCCGACAGCTCCTCGAGTACCGGCTGGCGTTCGACGTCGACGGCATCCTCCTCGTCGACGCGGAAGCGGGCCGCGTGCGCGAGGTGGTGTTCCCGCATGCCGTCCGCGCGCCGCGCGCGCCGTGGCTCGCGTACGCGCTGATGGCGCTGCTCGGCGCGCTCGCGGCGACGCTCGCGCTGCGCGCGTGAGCGCCTACTCGGCGGCCTGCGGATGCTCGCGTTCTCTCGCGAGCAGGTGCTCGAGCCACGCGTCCGCGATCTTCTCGTGGGCCGAGCTCTGCCGCAGGCGCTGGCGGAGGAAGTCGAAGTCGACGGCGTCGAGCGGCTGGTCCTGCTCGAAGCAGGTGTAGACGAAGCGCTCGCGACCGCTGACGGGGTCGACCTGACGCTGCAGGCACTGGCCGCAGATCTCTTTCATCATGCACTGCATCGGCGAGTTGATGCTGCCGAGCGCGACGTTTGCGCGACCGAGAGGCTTGGCCAGGACGCCCCCGCGCCGCGCGTCGCGCACCGCTCGCATCATGCCGTCGCTGCCGATCGCGAGGATCCGATCGACGGCGTCGAGCGGGAACGCCGGCGCGCCGAGCTCGCCGCGATCGAGCGCGCGCATCGCCTCGACGATGTTGCCGCGGAAGTGCGCGTCCTGCGCGCGGCGCGGCGTGATCGGCGGCCCCGCGTCGCTCGCCCAGATCACCTGATCGGCGGCCGCCTCGATCGCATCCTGCTCGAAGACCAGCTCGCTGCGCCGATATCCCGCGAAGTACAGAACCCGCGAGCCCGCCTCGCGCAGCGCGCGTCCGATCGAGAAGAGCACGGCGTTGCCGAGACCGCCGCCGACCAGCAGCACGTTCTCGCCTCGCGCGATCTCGGTCGGCGCGCCGGTCGGCCCCATCAGCACGATCTGCTCGCCGGTGCGAAGTCGATCGCAGAGCTTCGACGACGCGCCCATCTCGAGCACGATCACCGCGACCAGCCCGCGCTCGGGATCGGTCCACGCCCCGGTCAGCGCGATCCCCTCCATCACCATCGCGGTGCCGAGCGAGCGCTCCGCCGCGGTCTCGAGCGTCTGCAGGCGATAGAACTGACCCGGTCGGAACGCCCGCGCGGCGCGCGGTGCGCGCACGACGACCTCGACGATCCCCGGCGCGAGGCGACGCACCTGGTGGACCGTGGCGACGAGCTCGTCGTCGAGCCGCGCGACGAACGCACGCCAGCCGTCGTCGCGCACCGTCTGCTCGTCCCCACGCTGCGCCGCGATCTCGCGCTCGAAGAGGCGCGCGACCGAGACGTGACCGTCCTTCGCGCTCGCCATCGCCTTCACGACGCTGCCGGCGTACTTCGGGTGGTTGTCGCCGTAGTAGCTGACGGTGCGTCCGTCCTTCAGGTAGCTCGTGAAGAAGCCCTCGCCGCCCGCGCTCGGCACGAGCTCCACGGCGCCGTCCTCCTCCCGCACGCGCGCGACGTGGTTCTCGAAGAACCCCCGTCGATCGATCGCGAACGTGCCCGGATGCTCGCGCTCGTACGTCACGTTCGGGCGCGTTCCGGCCGCGACCAGGATCGTGCGCGCCGGCAGCCGCTCGATGCGCCCGGTGCCGCGCAGCTTGCCGTCGTCGTCGATCGTCTGCTGCTCGAAGCTGATCGCCTCCGCGGCGCCGTGCGCATCGACGTGCACCTCCGTCGGCGCGAGCAGCGGCGCGTAGCGGACGCCCTCCTCGAGCGACTTCGCGACCTCTTCGTGGTTGAGCCGATACGCCGGCGAGTCCGCGAGGCGCCGCCGATAGACGAGCCGCACGCCGCCCCAGCAATCGAGCAGCTCGCTCACGCGCGGGGTCCTTCCGTCGCGCGCCGCCGCCGCGCGCTCGTCGCGCAGCGCGCGCGCGTGCTCGAGGTGCTCGCGGACGATCGCGCGCTCTTCCTCGTCGAGGCGCGCGAGCACGGCCTCCTCGCCGCCGCTCGCGCGCGCGGCCATGCCCTCGACGCGATCGAGCGTCCTCTCGACCTGCACGACGTAATACGCGAGCAGCTCGGTCGCGGCGTCGATCGCCGTGAGGCCGCCGCCGATCACCACGGCAGGAAGGCGTACCTGCAGCTGCGCGAGCGAGTCGCGCTTGAACGCGCCGCCGAGCTGGAGCGCCATCAGGAAGTCGCTGGCCTGTCGCACGCCGCGCGCGAGCCCGTTCGGCACGTCGATCAGCGTCGGCTGCCCTGCCCCCGCCGCGATCGCGACGTGATCGAAGCCGAGCGCCCATGCGTCGTCGATCGTGAGGGTGCCGCCGAAGCGCACGCCGCCGTACGCGCGGAAGCTCGCGCGCCGCGCGAGGTTCAGGTGGAGCAGCGCGAGGTACGACTTGTCCCAGCGCACCGTGATGCCGTACTCGCTGACGCCGCCGAAGCCGCCGATCGTGCGTCGCTCGAGGCGCTCGCGCAGCGCGCTCACGTCGCGCACCGGGCGCGGCGCGTGCAGCGCGTCGCCGACGAGCGCGGGATCGTTCGGCTCGAGCTTCAGCCCGTCGATCGCGACGACGCCGAAGCCCTCGTTCACGAGGTGGTGCGCGAGCGTGTAGCCGGCGGGCCCGAGGCCGACGACCAGCACGCGCTTGCCGACGTGCGCGCGCGGATACGGCCGCGCGACGTGCAGCGGGTTCCAGCGCGTCAGCAGCGACCAGATCTCGAAGCCCCACGGCAGGCTCAGCACGTCCTCGAGGACGCGCGTCTCGATCTCCGGGATGTTCACCGGCTCCTGCGTCTGGATGACGCACGCCTTCATGCAGTCGTTGCAGATGCGGTGGCCGGTGCCGGGGCACATCGGGTTGGCGAGCGTCACCGCGGCGAGCGCGCCGATCACCTCGCCCTCGCGGCGCAGGACGTTCATCTCGCCGATCGGCTCGTGCAGCGGGCAGCCCGGGAGCTCGACGCCGATCGGGTTCTTCTTGAGCGCGCCGGTCTTGTCCGTGAGGCCCTTGGCGCAGGAGTCCTTCTCGCGCTGGTGGCAGTCGAGGCAGGTGTCGACCTCGGCCGCGATCGCGCGCGGCGGCATGCGGTGATCGGTCAGCGCGAACGGCTCGATGCGCACGCGCCGGAGCTCGGGCGGGCCCTCGAGCTCGCCCTCGGCGAGCCGGCGCTTCGGCACGCGGAGCTCGACCAGGCTCTCGTGGTGCAGCGCGTGGCGCGCGCGCAGCGACACCCAGCGCGACGCCGGGTCGCGGGGATCGTCGCGGCGCGCCGCGAGCGAGGCGACGAGCGCATCGAGCACGTG
>JALYRN010000133.1 GCA_030855295.1 Myxococcota bacterium
GATCAAGCGCTCGCCCTCGAGCCGATAGAGCTCGCGCCCCTCGGCCCCGACGATCACCCCGTCCTCGACGCGCAGCACGGTGGCACCGTCGGCGGTCCGCACCACGCCCTCGGCGCCGAGCACCATCGGACACTCCGCGTGGTGCACCGTGCCGTCGGCGTCGAGCACCAGCAGCGGTGCGCTCGCCTCGGCCGCCGCGATCACGATCGGCGCGAGCACGATCGCGGGCCTCGCCGGCTCGGCCGGGCGGGCGTGCGCGACCGTCCACTCGGGCCCGAAGCGCGCGCCACCGCACCCCAGCGTCATCGCGACGATCGAGCAGAGCGCGAGCCGACGCATCGCGTGCTCAGTACCCCATCCGCTGCGCGGTATCGAGCAGCGCCGCGAACATCGAGAACGCGAACAGGAACGTCTTCACGGTCGCCCCCGAGATCCCGATCACCGGCGTCGGGGGCGCGCCCGATCCCGGGACCGTCAGGTGGCCGTTGCCGTCGACGTACGCAACGACGCCCGCCGGGGAGGTGACCTGGTTCCCGTCGATCCCCGCGTCCTGCAGCGTGCCCGCGTACGTCATCCGTCCGTTCTCGTGCAGGCGCCCGATCTCGACTCCGTCGACGTTGTAGAAGCCGCCGTCGGGCGTGATCGTGCCCACGAATTCGCGGTCGACGTAGAGCTGTCCGTTTCCGAGCACCTGCAGCAGCGCGCTGCCCAGCTGGCAGTGGAGATCGGTGCCGAGCGCGAGCACCGGCGCGGCCTGCGGGCTCGCGTACGCGTTGCCCGCGGAGATCTGCTGCGTCTGCTGCGCGGGAACCTGCGCCACGCGCCGGCGCCCGCACCCGCCCACCGCAGCCACCGACACCGCGATCACGATCGCGAGCGACCGACGCACGAGCACCGACGACGACATGGCGCGCTCTCGCTCTCTCTCTCGCGGTCAGCGCGTGAGCTTGCGGTACTTGATGCGGTGCGGTCGATCCGCCTCGGTGCCGAGGCGCTTCTTCCGATCCGCCTCGTACTCCTGGTAGGACCCGGTGAACCACACGACGTTCGAGTCGCCCTCGAACGCGAGGATGTGGGTCGCGAGCCGATCGAGGAACCAGCGATCGTGGCTCGTGATCAGCGCGACGCCCGGCCAGTCGAGCAGCGCGCCCTCGAGCGAGCGCAGCGTCTCGACGTCGAGGTCGTTGGTCGGCTCGTCGAGCAGCAGCACGTTGCCGCCCTGCGTGAGCACCTTCGCGAGGTGCACGCGGTTGCGCTCACCGCCGCTGAGCGTCTTGACGATCTTCTGCTGATCGCCGCCCTTGAAGTTGAACAGCCCGACGTACGCGCGCGACGGGATCTCGGTCCGTCCCACCACGATCTTGTCCTGGTTGTTCGAGATCTCCTTGAACACCGTGTTGTCGGGCTCGAGCGCGTCGCGCGACTGATCGACGTACATCAGCTTCACGGTCTCGCCGACCTTGATGTCGCCGCCGTCGGGCTTCATCTGGCCGGTGATCATCCGGAAGAGCGTCGTCTTGCCGGCGCCGTTCGGCCCGATGATCCCGACGATCGCGCCCTTCGGGATCAGGAAGCTCAGGTTCTCGTAGAGCAGCCGATCGCCGAACGACTTGCTGACGCCGTTCGCCTCGATGACGGTGTCGCCGAGCCGCTCTCCCGGCGGGATGAAGATCTCGTTGTCGGTGCGCTTGGCGCGCTGCGCCTCGGTGACGAGCGCGTCGTACGCCTGCAGGCGCGCCTTGCTCTTGGCCTGCCGCGCCTTGGGCGACTGGCGCACCCACTCGAGCTCCTGCTCGATCTTCTTGCGGCGCGCGGAGTCCTGCTTCTCCTCGATCTGGAGGCGCTTCTCCTTCTGCTCGAGCCAGCCCGTGTAGTTGCCCTTGAACGGGTGGGCCTCGCCGCGATCGAGCTCGAGGATCCACTCCGCGACGTTGTCGAGGAAGTACCGGTCGTGGGTGATCGAGACGATCGTGCCCGGGTAGTCGTGCAGGTGCTTCTCGAGCCACGCGACCGACTCGGCGTCGAGGTGGTTGGTCGGCTCGTCGAGCAGCAGCAGGTCGGGGCGCATCAGCAGCGTGCGGCAGAGCGCGACGCGCCGCTTCTCACCACCGCTGAGGTGGTTCACCGACTCGTCGGGCGGCGGCAGCCGCAGCGCGTCCATCGCGATCTCGAGCGTGGTGTCGAGGTTCCAGCCGTCGCCGGCGTCGATGAAGTCCTGCAGCTTGCCCTGCTCGTCGAGCAGCTTCTGCATCTCGTCGTCGTCCGACACCTCGCCGAGCTTCATCGAGATCTCTTCGAACTTCGCGAGCGCATCGCGCATCGGCTGCACGGCCTCGTGCACGACGTCGATCACCTTTCGATCGCGCCCGATGTCCGGCTCCTGCGGCACGAACCCGACCTTCGCGTTCGGCCGGATCCACGCCTCCCCGGTGAAGTTCTTGTCCTCGCCCGCCATGATGCGCAGCAGCGACGACTTCCCCATCCCGTTGGGCCCGATGACGCCGATCTTCGCGCCCGGGATGAACGACAGATAGAGGTCGGTGACGATCCGCTTGTCGGGCGGATGGACCTTCGTCACGCCCTTCATGGTGAAGATGTAGTCGGTCATCGGGGGGCTGGTTTGGCACAGCCGAGCCGGCGAGGGAAGGGGTGCGACGTCGCGCGCCCGCTCCCGCGTCACGCGCGAGCGAGGAGGAGGCGAAAGCCTGCTTGGGCGAAGCCGTGATCCGTCGTCGCGACGTCGCGGATCTGGAGGTCGCGCATGATCTCCATGCTCGAGCAGTCGGTGACGCTCCACGTCTTGTCGGTGTGCGCGCGGTAGAGCGCTTCGGCCCGCACGACGAGCGCGGGGGTGATCGTCGCGATCGTCCAGCCGGGCGCGGCGCGGAGCGCGAAGATCCACTCGATCGCTTGCGCTCGGAGGGGGCTTCGCGCGAAGTAGTTGCCGAGCTCGAAGAGCACCGCGTCGCTGGTCACCAGCCGCGCCTTGCGTGCGGCGAGCTCCTTCGCGACGTCGAGCGCGCGCTGGTGCAACCGGTCGCGTGGATCGAGCAGGGCGACGAAGTACGCGGTGTCAACGAACGCGATCGGCATCGAGCTCCGCGGCGAGGTGATCGTCGAGGTCCGTCGAGCCGTCTTCTCTCCAGCCCGGGCGGCTGCCCGAGGCCAGCTCGAGCAAGAGCGCGGCCCCTCCGCTGACGCCGCCGCTCACCGGCTTCGGTGCGCCCGAGTAGACGCTGTGGACCTTGACCTCGATCTCGTCCCCCGGACCGATCGCCGTGACGTCCGCGGGAATCGCGAACTCGTTGTCCGAGGTCAGCTTGAAGTAGTGGTGGTTCCACCGCCCCGCGCCCCCCTTCCGGATCGAGACGAGGACGATGTCGTTCTCGGCGCGCCGCTCGAGCCCGAGCACGCGCTGCACGTCGGCAGGAATCGCGAGCAGCCGGTTCTTGGTCCGATGCATGCGCGCCGAGAAGCGCGCCAGCGTCGACGCGAGGTGCGGGTGTGCCACGACGGAGACGATGCTGCGAACTTGCCGCGTCGTCAAGTCATCCGGATGACTTGAACAGCAACTCCGCGGCCGCCCGCCGTCGAACGACGTTGACCTACGATGGGCCCCGGCGTGACAACGGAATGATGCTCCTCGCAGCCAGCCGCGGGTGCGCCGCGGTGATCGCCACCGCGCTCGTGGTGCTCCTCGCCGGCGCATGCGGTGGCGCGGCGCGCACTGCAGCTCCGCAGGCGTCGGCCGCGACCGCCGAAGCGCCGAACGTGCCGGCGGCGCCTGCTGCTATCCACGTTCCCATCCGCTCCATCGCCGAGCTCTCGATCATGAGCTTCAACCTGCGCTACGTCACCAGCCCCGACGGAGAGAACGACTGGGATCACCGCGCGTCGCTGGTGGTCGACGTGATCCGCTCGGCGGACCCCGACGTCATCGCGCTGCAGGAGGACGCCCTCGTGCAGGTCGAGCTGATCCTCGAGGCCCTGCCGAGCTACTCGGCGATCGGGCTCGGTAGCGCGGACGGACGCGAGGGCGGGGAGCTGGTCGCGCTGCTCTACCGGAGCGATCGGCTGCGCGTCGACGACCGCGGCGTGTTCTGGCTCTCGGAGCGGCCGACCGAGCCGGGATCACGAGGATGGGGGGCGCAGTACGCTCGGATCTGCACGTGGGCGATCTTCCGTGATCGGGGAAATGGCCAGAGCTTCCTCGTCTACGACACGCACCTCGATCACCGCTCGACGGAGGCCCGCGCGAACGGGCTCGCGATGATCGCGCGGCACATCCGCGAGCGCGGCGCCGACCATCCGGTCGTGGTCGCAGGCGACCTGAACCTCACGCCCGACGACGAGGCGCTCGCCGGGTTCCTCGCAGCGACGGGGCTCACCGACACATACCGCGACGTGCACCGCGAGCCCGGCGCCGACGAGGCGACCTACCACGGGTTCCGCGGCGGGGTCGACGGCCCGCGGCTCGACTTCATCCTCGCGGGCGCGGGTGCGCGCGCTCGAGCTGCGGAGATCGTCCGCACCCGGTCGGACGAAGGTCACTATCCATCCGATCACTATCCGATCACGACGACGATTCACGTGTCGCGAACGGAGTGAGATACAGGACCTCGGCGCCTGCCGTCCTCTCGGTGCCCGCGTCGTCGACGACCTCGCCGCGCTCGCGCAGGTCGGTGGCGAGCACGAGCCGAAGCGCTCGCGCCTCCCGCTCGTGCTTCGGCGACCGCCCCGCCAGGTAGGTGCCGAGGCTCTCGAGCGCGCGCTCGTGGGAGCCGGCCTTCGCGAGCGCCTCCGCGAGCCGCAGGGGCGCCAGCTCCGAGACGTCGACCTCCATCGAGAGCGCTTCCCAGCGCTCGCACGCCTCGTCCCAACGCTGTCTCGCGGACGCGAGCTCCGCGCGCTCGGTGCGAGCCGCGATCGACTCGAGATCGGCACCGATCGCGTCGAGCGCGGCCTGCGCCTGCGCGAACGCTCCACTCCGGCGATGCGCCTCTGCGAGCCGGACGAGCGCGTGCGCGCGCTCGGTTGCGCCGACCCCCGCGCGCACCCGCTCGGACCAGAGCGTGATCGCTCGACGCCAGTACTGCGCTGCGGTCGCGACCTCCGCTCGCTCCAGGAGGAGCTCGTCCGACCTGTCGCCGCGCTCCTCGATCGCGCTCAGGAGCGCATCGGCCTCGTCGACCTTCCCGAGCTGCCGCTTCGCCTCGGCGAGTCGGAGCTCGGCGTCGTCGGAGCGCTCTGCCGGTGCGCGCTCCAGCACGCAGCTCCATCGGCGCTCGGCGATCGTCCACGCGCCATGCGTCGTCGCGGAGCGAGCCGCCTCGACCAGCAGCGGGGCCGAGCGATCGCGCGGGTGGCTCGGATCGTCGAGCGCGAGGATCGCGTCGAGGGTGCGCTCGCACGCGCGCCCGTCGCGAAACGCGAACGTCCTCTCCATTCGGGCGAGGTACTCCGGCGCGGGCGTCTCTCCGGCGGCGAGGATCTCGGAGAGCGCGTCGAGCAGCGCGGGCTGGGTGAGACAGACCGGCCCGAACCCATCGCGGTCGTAATCGAAATAACCCTTCTTCGTCAGGTGCCCGCCGCCGAACACCAGCTCGCGATCGAACTGGTAATAGAGCACCGGGCGGCGCAGGTAGGCCATCTCGAACACGGTCGACGAGTAGTCGGTCAGCATGATCGCCGCGGCGCGGAAGACCTCCTGCATCGAGCGCTCGGGCCGATGCGACACGGTCTCGATGTAGGCCGGCGGCGCGAACCAGCTCAGGTACGGCTGGATGTTGGCGTGCGGGAAGAACTGCACTCGATAGCCATGCTCGTCGACCAGCGCGCGGAGCTCGGGCGAGTGCAGGAGCGCCCTCCACGTCTGCGCGTACTCGGACTCGTAGAAGGCGGGATTGAGCTGCCGCTCGTTGCCGGCGCCCTTGGTCGCGCCGACCAGCGACTGACGCCACGTCGGCATGATCGCGAGCAGCCGCTCGGGAGCCGGCGCGTTCGCTCCGAGCGCGTCGTGGCGCGGGAACCCCGAGAGCACGACCTCACGGTCGGTGAACTTGTACGGGCTTCCGCTCTCGACGATCGACGCGTGCTCGGCCGGGCTCGCGGTGACGAAGCAGTCGATGTTCTTCGTGTTCATCCAGCCCGAGATGTCGTCTTTGGTGACGCCGTGCTGCAGGAACGTGAAGCGGCGCGTGCGGGGATCCGAGGCGTCCTTCTCGTACGGGAACGAGACGACGTAGTGGTCGGCGTGCGACGAGATCAGGTGCTTCGCGTTGCGCATCGCGAGCCGGTGCGCGAGCGACCCGAAGGCGAGCAGTCGGAAGCCCTCGCGCTCCAGCCTCTCCCAGTCGTGTGAGGAGCGGCGCAGCACGAAGAACGCGTTGATGTCGGCGCGGTTCTGGTGGACGTAGCGATAGAGGTGCTCGGCGTTGTCGTCGGCCTGGGTGTCGCGATCCATGAACACGAAGGCGTCCTGGTACACGTGCTGCGCCAGCGCGCTCGTCGCGACGTGGTGCTCCAGTCGGACATCGAGCGGAAGCCTGCTGACGTCGACGTGGCGCCGGAGCCGACCGATGTCGCGCACCGGCAGGCCATCGCGATGGATCTTGCCGCGCAGCACGATGCGCGTGTCGAGGCCTCCGACGTCGATCCGGAGATGCCCCGACAGATCGCCGACGGGAAGCCACACGATCCGCTCGTCCACGAACGTCTCGCCCAGGAGCTCGTGTCGACGCGACTTGGCGAACCTCGGGAAGATCTCTTGGCCGTCGATCATGAAGATCTCGAGCGGCGCCTCTCCGCGATAGAAGTACCGCGCTTGGGCGAGCTTCTTGGTCGGGTCGTAGTCCTGCACGTACACGTGTTGGAAGTCGGGCTGGGTCCCCTTGAACAGCCCGAGGATGCCGATCTTGTGGAAGAGCCACGCGCCGCCGAGCTCGAACTCGAGGATCGTCGTGGGATCGATCTTCGAGAACAGCTCGTCGAGCAGCGCTCGAAAGCGCGTCCGCTGCTCGTCCGACAAGAAGCCGATGTGCTCGCTACCGTTGACGAGGCGCTTGAAGTACCAGATCAGGTGGTAGAGGACGGCGCGCTGGAGCCACACCGGCACCTCGCCGCTCTCCGACTGCGCGGCGGCCTGGCGGAAGAGGTCGCCGCAGCCGCGATCGAGCACCACGTCGAACTGCGACGGGACGGTCCACGCGCGGTCGAGCGTGGAGCTCTCGTCTTCGCGCTTGCGGTAGTAGTACTTGGCGCCCGGGACGAACGCGACGTCGCGTCCCGACGTCGCGAGCAGATATCGATTCGTGAAGTGCGCGTCCTCGAAGCTCGGTCGGATTCCCTCGTCGAACTCCAGACCGGTGCTGCGCAGCAGATCGCGGCGGAAGAGCGCTGTGCTCGCCGAGAGCTGCATGTCGTTCGTCAGCTCCGCGATCGGGACGACGCGATTGCCGCCGGTGAACCGGTACCGCAGCGGGTGCGCGTCTCTGGAGCGACCCGTCTTGTCGTCGTACAGAATGAAATTGCAGGAGACGAGCGCTACCCGCTGCGCGTCGCTGCGATCGAGAAAGCGCGAGGCGTGCTCGAAGAACGTCTCGTCGAGGAAGTCGTCGGGGTCGACGAAGGTGACCCAGTCGCCGGTCGCGTGCTCGAGCCCGACGTTCCGGGCGGACGCCTGTCCACCGTTCTCCTTCCGGACGTACTTGATCGAGCGCGGGTACTTCTTCTGCCAAGCACCGATGATCTCGGCCGAGCGATCGGGTGAGCCGTCGTCGACCATGATCAGCTGTATGTGCCTCTCGAAGTCGAGGCTCTGCCGGACCATCGAGCGGAAGAACTCCTCGAGGTATTTCTCGACGCCGTACACCGCCGCGACGACGGAGTAGCGATGCGCGCTGCGGCGCTTGTGGACCCGCGGGAGACGGCGCTTCACGTCGTCGACGCGGTTGCTCACGGCGTCACGGCCGAACATCAAGGGATTGGTGAGTAGCTTGCGGAGCTTGCGATTCATGTCGTCTCGTGGAGGGCAGTGGGTCGATCGAGGTCGAGGATGGCAGTGAGCACGCGTTGGGAGCAGCGGCCGTCGCGCAGCGGGAGCGCGCGCTCCATTCGGGCGAGCTGCTCGGGCGACGGGGGAGCGTCGGTGACGAGCAGGCGCTCGAGCTCTCGCAGGAGGGTTGCTTCGTCGGTGCAGACCGGGCCGAAGCCGTCGCGGTCGTAGTCGAAGTAGCCTTTGCGCGTCGTGTGTCCGCCGCCGAACGTCTGCTCGCGGTCGAACTGGTAGTAGACGACGGGCTTGCGCAGGTACGCCATGTCGAACGCGGCGGAGGAGTAGTCGGTCAGCATGAGCGACGCCCGCGCGAGCACGTCTTGGAACGACACGCCTTCACGGTGCGACAGTATGTCGACGAACGGCGGCGGATCGAACCAATCGAGATGGCTCGCGAGGTTCGCGTGCGGAAAGAACTGCACGCGGAAGCCATGTCGCGTCGCCAGAGACTCCAGAGCCGGCGATCGCAGCAGTCGCTTCCAGCGCAGCGCGAATTCCGACTCGTAGAAGGCCGGGTTCGCCGCGCGCGCGCTGCTCTTGCCGATCGTCGGACCTGCAACGGACTGCCGCCATGTCGGCATCACCAGGAGGACCCGCTCGGGCGGCGCGGTCCGCGCGAGCAACGCGTCGTGGCGGGGTAGGCCGGTGAGCACGACCTCACGCGACGTGAACTTGTACGGACCTCCGCTCTCGACGATGGAGGCGTGCTCGGCGGGGCTCGCGGCGACGAAGCAGTCGATGTCCTTCGCGTTCAGCCAGCCCGAGAGGTCGTCCTTGATCACTCCGTGCTGCAGGAACGTGAAGCGGCTGCGCTGGAGCTCGCGGCGATGGCGCACCGTCGGCCACCCGAGCACGAAGTGCTCGGCGTGCGAGGAGATCAGGTGCTTCGCGTTGAGGAGCGCGACGCGGTGCTGGAGCGAGCCGAACGGGATCAGGCGGAAGCCCTCGCGCTCGAGCCGCGGCCAGTCGTGCGAGCTGCGACGGAGCACGAAGAACGCGCGGAGGTCGGGGCGATTGCGCAGGACGTAACGATAGAGGTGCTCGGCGTTGTCGTCGGCCTGGGTGTCGCGATCCATGAAGAGGAGCGCGCCGCCGTAGAGCCGCCGGCCGACCGGGCTCGTCGCGAGCTGGAGCTCGGCGACGTCGTACCAGCGGGCGCTGGAGGGGCGTGCTCGCCGGGTGAGGGCGCGCGCGATCTCGCCGACGGTCGGCCGGGTGGACGCGGACGTGTGTGCGATCTCGAGGCGGGCCTCGATGCCGCCGACCTGCACCGCGAGCACGCTCGCAGGGGCCGGTGCGGGGATCCACGCGATGCGCTCGTGCACGAAGGTCTCGCCGAGGAGCTCGCGGCGGCGGACCTTGTCGATCGTCGGCGTCACGTCGTCGCCGTCGAGCGCGTACGCGACGCGCTCTCGCGCGTCCGAGTGGAACGTGCGGACTCGCAACGTGCGCTTCGCGTCGTCGTAGGCGTCGACGATCGCGCGGGGCAAGGGAGGGCGCGAGCCCTTGAACGTGCCGAGCAGGCCGACCTCGTCCTCGGCGGTGCAGCCGGCGAGGTCGAAACGGGCGATCGTCTCCTCGTCGATCTCCGCCATGCACTCGCCGAGCAGCGCGCGGAAGCGCTCCTTCTGCGCGGCCGTGAGGAACGCGATCGTCTCGGGGCGATCGACGAGCATCCGCAGGTACCAGACGATCTCGTAGAGCACCGTGCGCTGCGCCCAGGTCGGCGCGCGGCCGCTGGCTGATGCGGCGGCCGAGCTGCGAAGGAGCTCGAGGTATCCGCGCTCGAGCACCGCGCCATAGCGGCCGGCGTGCGCCCACGAGCCGTCGATCGTCGACGACGCGTCGTCGCGCTTTCGATAGCCGTACTCCGCGGTCGCGCAGAGCCCGATCGCGCCGGGATTCGCGATGCGATAGCGGCCCACGAAGAGGCCGTCCTCGAACACCGGGCGCAGCGCTTCGTCGAAGAGGTGCTGCTGCTCGCGCAGTCGATCGCCGCGGAAGAACGCGCTCGCGGCCGAGAGCTGGATCAGCGGCGAGCGGGCGTCGACGATGCGGTCACCGTCGAACTGCGCGCTCAGCGCGTGCTCGTCGATCGAGCGCCCCCGGCGGTGCACGAGCATCTTGCACGCGACGAGCGCGACCTCGCGGGCCTCGGGGCGCGAGAGCAGCGCGTCGACTCGCTCGAAGTAGCGCGCGTCGACGAGGTCGTCGGGATCGATGAACGTCACCCAGTCGCCGGTCGCGTGCGCGAGGCCGACGTTGCGGGCCGAGGCCTGGCCGCCGTTCTCCTTGCGGACGCAGCGGATGGAGGGGTGGACCGCCTGCCAGCCGCGGATGATCTCGGCCGACCGATCGCGCGAGCCGTCGTCGACGAGGATCAGGTCGATGTGGCGATCGAAGTCGAGGCTCTGACGCGTCAGCGAGCGCAGGAACCCGTCGAGATAGGGCGCGACGTCGTACACCGCGGACACGACCGAGTAGCGGCGCGCCGACGAGACCGTGCGCAGCCTCGGCAGGCGCGAGAGGCGCGGGCTTGCCAGCAGCGTGCGCAGCTTCGCCATCATGCCGACTCCGCGATCACGCTCTCGTCGACGAACGGAACGAAGGGGCTGGCGCCGCCGCGGATCGCGGCCACGCGCTCCATCGCTTCGTGGAGCGCGCGGCGGGCGGCGGGCGACTGGACGTACTCCACGTCGTTCGCGGGGCCGACGCGCACCTCGCCGTTCGAGAAGAGCAGCGAGCCCTCGGCGAAGCGGGCGCGGTAGAGGGTCTCGAAGAGGTGGAGCTCGCGCTCGGCGCCGAACACGGCGCGGATGCGCTCGTAGTATTCGGCGTCCTCGCCGACCTCGAGCGCGCGCAGGTAGCCGATCCGCGAGAGCACCTTCTCGCGCGGGAACATCATCGAGATGAAGCTCCGCGCGAAGCGGCGTCCGTTGACCACGACGCGCGCGCCGTCCGGCGTCTCGCGGCGGGAATTGCAGACGCAGAGCACGGCGTCGGGGCGCGCGAGGAGCGCGGCGAGCTGTCGCTCGATGCGCTCGGGATGCGAGGTGTCGTCGGCGTCCTGGAACGTGACGTACGTGCCCTTCGCCTGCGCGAGCCCGACGTTGCGCGACATCGCGGCGCGGCGGCGGCGATCGTTCCGGAGGACGCGCACGCGATCGTCCTGCGCGGCGATCGCGTGCACGAGCTCGGCGGTGCGATCGGTGCTCGCGTCGTCGACGAAGAGGATCTCGAGCTCGCGGTGGGTCTGCGCGAGGAGCGAGCGGATCGAGCGCTCGATGCAGTCCTCGGCGTTGCGCGCCGCGACCACGACGGAGACCATGGGGCGGCCCGCGGCCTCGATCGCGAGGCGGCGCGCGCGCGATCGGCGCTGCGCGAGCCCGGTCGCGACCGCGCCGAGCAG
>JALYRN010000861.1 GCA_030855295.1 Myxococcota bacterium
GCGAGGCGCTCGGGGCCTCGACCGGCGACGCGGTGTCGTGGTCCCGCGCGCGCGATCTCTGCCGCACCGGGCGCGTGCGGCTCGACGGCGCGATCGCGAGCGACGACGCGCTGCGGGTCCGCGAGGCCGCGTCGATCGAGATCGCGCCCACCGCGCCCAAGCGTACGCAGGGCGTGCTGCCGCGCGACGCGGTGCTGCATCTCGACGCCGACGTGATCATCGTCCGCAAGCCGGCCGGCGTCGTGACCGTTCCGTTCGCCGAGGGCGAGCGCGACACCTTCGTCGATCGCGTCCGCGCGCTGGTCTCGCGCATCGAGAAGGCGCAGGCGAAGGGGACGGCGCGCGAGCGCGGCCCCCGCGACGCGATGATCGGCGTGGTGCAGCGGCTCGACAAGGACACCACCGGCGTGATGGTGTTCGCGCGCACGATGAAGGCGAAGCGCGCGCTCGAGGAGCAGTTCCGCGTGCACAGCATCGAGCGGCGCTACCTCGCGATCGCGCACGGCGACGTCGCGAGCGCGCGCCACGAGAGCTTCCTCGTGCAGGATCGCGGCGACGGTCTGCGCGGCTCCTGGGGCGCCTTCCGCGGCCACAGCGGGCCGCCGCCGACGGACGCCAAGCGCGCGATGACGCACGTGCGCCGCATCGAGCCGCTCGAGGGCGCGACGCTGGTCGAGTGCCGCCTCGAGACCGGCCGTCAGCACCAGATCCGCATCCACCTCGCGGAGTCGGGGCATCCGCTGGTCGGCGAGCCGGTCTACGTGCGCGACCACGCGGGGCCACGCATCGAGGCGCCGCGCCCGATGCTGCACGCCGCCGTGCTCGGGTTCGTGCACCCGCGCGACGGCATCACGGCGCGCTTCGAGGATGCGCCGCCCGACGACTTCGCGGCGTGCCTGGCGCGGCTGCGCGCCCGCCGTGATTGACGGCGGCACGCGTTCCGCTCGATGGTGCGCGACGAGCTGGACATGAGCGACGAGGAACCGCGCGATCGCGAGGTGGTGCTGCCGGAGCCCGGCGGGCGCTGGCGCACGGGGCTGCCGATCGCGGGCACGATCTGGGTCGTGCTGATGCTCGCGATCCCGCTGCGCTACTACGCGGGCGACGATCGCTACGACGAGCGCTTCGCGTGGCGGATGTTCTCCGCGGTGCGCGTCCAGAGCTGCCGCGTCGGCGTGACCGAGGAGAGCGAGGCCGGCGCGCGTCCGGTCGCGCTGATGGAGGTGCTCCCGGCGCCGTGGGCCGCGCTGCTCGAGCGCAACCGACCGGCGGTCGTCGAGGCGTTCCTGCGATGGCGCTGCGAGGCGCGCGACGCGACCGAGCGAGTGCGCTTCCACAACGAGTGTGTCGACGCCTCCGGCGATGCCCTGCCCTCGATCGACCGGGTGATCGACTGCGGGACCGGTGAGATCACGGCTCGCGAGGAGAGCCCGCAGTGATCGGCGCGCTCGAGCGCTACTGGCTCGCGCCGATCCCCGCGGCGCGCCCGTGGTTCTTCTTGAAGTCTGCGCTGCTGCTCTTCGCCGTCGACGTGTTCGCGGAGCACCTGCGACCGGCGTGGCGCTACGGGACCGCGGAGTTCAACGTCGCGCACTTCGCCGTGCTCGAGGTGCTGCCCGCGCCGACGACCGCGCTCTACGTCGGCGTGCTCGTGATCGTCGGCCTGCTCGCGTTCGTGGGAGCGCTCGCGCCGCGACCTCCGCGCGCCGTCCTGGTCGCGATCGCCGTGCTCTACCTGTGGAGCTGGTCGAGCTCGATGCACGACAGCTACCAGCACCACTACCTGCTCAGCCTCTTCTTGCTCGCGTTCGCGCTGTTTCCTCGCCTCTCGTCGCGCGATCTCTTCGGCGTCCCGAGCGCGCTCCGCTCCAAGGCTCCGAGGCCCAGCGAGCCCGCCCACAAGGCTTCGTCGAAGAAGAAGAAGCAGCAGAAGGCGAAGACCTCTGCGCCCGCTTCCGCCGCCGCGAGCGCGCCCGAGACGATGCTCGACGACGCGCTGCCCCACGGCGTCGTGCCGCGCGCGTCCTCATGGGCGATGGTGCTCGTGTGGACGACCGCCGCAGCGGTCTACGCGTACACCGCGATCTCCAAGACCGAGCCCGATTGGCGCAGCGGCGAGGCGCTCCGCAACATCACGAACGACGGCGCGACCATCCCGGGCGCGGTCGAGCTGTTCGGCGCGTTCGGCATCGCGGGCGACGCGCTGTGGCCCTTCCTCGGCACGTCGGTGATCGCGCTGCAGATCGCGTGCGCGCTCGGCTACGCGACGGCGCCGCTGCGCGATCGCACGACCGGCGTCGCGCGGCACGTCCTCGAGGGAGTCGCGATCGTCGCGCTGCTGCTCGCGCTGAGCTTCCACCTCGGCGCCGAGTACATGGGCCTGCAGATCGGCTGGTTCAGCTGGTACATGATCCTGCTCGCGCTCGCGACGTTCCTTCCGGCGCGCCTGCTCTCCGGGCTCGTGCTGTTCGCAACCTGGCCCGCCCGCGAGATCGCGGAGGGCCTCTCGACCGATCCGAGCCCGATCGTCGCAGCGATCCTGGCGCTGCTCGCGGGCGCGCTCCTGGTCGCGGTCGGGATGGATCTCGATCTGCCCGGCGCGCTCGCGGCGAGCGTGATCGCCGCCGTCGCGACGATGGGCGGCGCGCTCTACGCGCTCGTGCGGCGGCAGCTCGTCGCGGAGGTGCGCGCGATCGCGATCGCGCTCGCGATCGGTGCGGCCGTGATTCCCGTCTCGATCCGGGGCCTCGGAGGCGAGTCGGCCGTCGGTCGCGACGGCCAGCCCGCGCCGCACCACGACGCCCGCTACGACTACTGGCGCTTCGCCGGCGGCGACTTCCGCCGCCGCGGCGAGTGGGCGCTCGCGCGGAACGCGTACCTGCACGCGGATCGCTACGCGCCCGAGGGACAGAGCCGGCGAGCGCAGGCAGAGGAGATGCGCGAGCGCATCGAGTCCGAGGGCCCGCGGCGGGCAGAGCAGTGACCTCGATGATCGCGCGCCTCGACGGAGACCACATCGTGCTGCCGGGGCTCGCGAGCGCGCACTCGCACGCGTTCCAGCGCGCGCTGCGTGCCCGCACGCAGCGTGCGGCGTCGAGCCGAGGCTCGTTCTGGAGCTGGCGCGGCCTGATGTACGAGCTCGCGGCGCGCGTCACGCCCGACGACGTGTTCGATCTGTCGCGCTTCGCGTTCGTCGAGCTCGCGCGCTGCGGCGTCACCGCGGTCGGCGAGTTCCACTACCTGCACCACGACCCGAGCGGAGCGCCGTACGCCGATCGCCTCGAGCTCGCCGACGCCGTGATCCGCGCGGCGCGCGAGGCCGGGCTCCGCATCACGCTGCTGCGCGTGATCTACCAGCGCGCCGGCACCGGACGCGCCCCCGAGGGCGCGCAGCGCCGCTTCTCCGATGCGCGCCTCGACGACGCGCTCGCCGACGTCGAGGCGCTGGTCTCTCGCCATGCCGCCGATCCGCTGGTGCGCGTGGGCATCGCGCCGCAC
>JALYRN010000134.1 GCA_030855295.1 Myxococcota bacterium
GCGCTGCCGACGGTCGTCGTCGACGGGCCGTGATCCGCCGCCACCTCGGTGCCCGCCGCGGACTGGCTCGACGTCATCGCGAAGTACATGCCGACGCACGCAGCAGCCGCGCCGATTGCAACGCCGATCCAGACTCCGTTGCCGCTCTTCGCGGGCGCGGGCTGCGCGACCTCGGCGGGCAGCGTGGCGGCCGCAGCCACAGCCGTCGCGCTCGCGGCGGCGGCCTTCTTCTTGTTCTTGTTCTTGTCGCCCGCGCCGCTCTTCGAGGCGCTCGGGGCATCCGCCTTCGCGGTCGCGGCCTTCGTGCTCGCGGCTTCCGCCTTCGCGCTCGCTGGCGCTGCTTCGACGGGCGCCTCGGTCGCGGGCGGCGGCGACGAGGCGACCAGCGCGCGCAGGTCGATCTTGCCGTCGTCCTCGAGGTCTTCGCTCGCCGCCGGCGGCGCGAGCGAGGGGCGCAGGAGCGCTGCGAGAGCGCCCTCGTCGAAGTCCTGATCCTCGTTCTTGTCCTGGCTCACGTCCCCGACCTCTCGGCGTGCGGCCCCTCGGCGCGTGCGGCCTCACGGCGTCACAGCTCCACCCACTGGCGCAGCGGGCGGGCACACTAGCACACGCTCTGTCGGCGTCCCGACCTCGGCGTGCGCGCCCTGTCGCGGCCCATCACGGA
This sequence comes from Myxococcota bacterium, assembly GCA_030855295.1. Classification (GTDB taxonomy): domain Bacteria; phylum Myxococcota_A; class Polyangia; order Polyangiales; family Sandaracinaceae; genus Sandaracinus. Next base: position 665 of record JALYRN010000134.1, read on the forward strand.
CCGCGCAGTGGGATGGATTGGAGGGCCGAGACCTTGGCCGCCACGTGCACGCTACGGAAACGCACACCTCCTCCGAGGGCACGAACGACGACGGGGCCCCGGCAGCCGCCGACGCCCCGTGTCCACCGCTCCGGGCGAGCACTCCTGCAGGCTGCCGAGCTCACCCGTGCTTCTTGAAGTACTCCTGCGAGCCGGTCGGATCGGCCTTCATGCCCTCCTGACCCGCCTGCCAGTTCGCCGGGCAGACCTCGCCGTGCTTCTCGTTGAACTCGATGGCGTCGATCAGACGCAGCGGCTCGTCGATGTTGCGGCCGAGCGGCAGGTCGTTGATCGTCACGTGGCGGACGTTGCCCTTCTTGTCGATCACGAAGGTGCCGCGCAGTGCGACGCCCGCGTCGCCGCCGTCCTCGAGCAGCACGCCGTAGTCGCGCGAGATCGACTTCGTGATGTCGGCGACCAGCGTGTACTTCACGTTGCCGAGCCCGCCCTGCGCGCGCGGCGTCTTCTGCCAGGCGAGGTGCGAGAACTTCGAGTCGACCGAGACGCCGATCACCTCGGCGCCGCGCTTCTTGAACTCTTCGAGCTTGTCGTCGAACGCGATGATCTCGGTCGGACAGACGAAGGTGAAGTCGAGCGGGTAGAAGTAGAGGACGACGTACTTCCCGTCCTTGCCGCCGTGCTTGCCGCCCGCCTTGAAGTCCGAGAGCTTGACGTCGACGAACTCGAGGCCGCGAACACCCTCGGCCTGGAAGTCGGGCGCGGGCTTCTGAACGTGAACCGCCATGGAATCCTCCGTGATCGTGACGTGTAGGTCGGAATGAGACACGCTTTCTGGTCCCTCCCGACGGCGCTGGCAAGAGCGAACCGAGGAGGGTGCGAGTCTCGTGAGCGAGCGCACGAGTAGACCGCGGTTGTGGCGCCGGAGGGACGGCGCGCTACGGTCCGCGCGTGGCGGGAGAGCAGCGAGCGGAGGCCGAGGCGCGGTCGGACCAGGCGCCGGCGGGTGAGGCGCAGCTCGATCGCGTCCGTCGCCTGACGACCGTGTTCGGCTGGATCGCGGGCGGCTCGCTCGGGCTGCTCGCGAACTATCCGATCTACCTCGCGGTCGGCGAGGGATACCCGAAAGGGCCGAGCACCTTCGTCGCGTTCCTGCTCGGGGCGTTCGGCGGGATGGCGGTCGCGGATCGGCTCGGGCCGCGCGGGTTCAAGCCGCTCGGGATCGCGGCGGGCGTGCTGCTCGCGCTCTTCGTCGCGCTGGTGCTCGCGGTGCTCATGTCGCCCGCCGCGGTGCCGGCGACGATCGATTGATAGCGCGGTGGGACCCTAGTACCGGCGCACCATCACGGCGGCGCTCTCGCCGTCGTCGTAGTAGCCGACGCGCGCGTCGACGTGCTCGAACCCGAGCGCGCGGTAGAGCGTGATCGCCGCCGTGTTCGAGGGGCGCACCTCGAGGAAGCACTCGGTGACGCCCTGGGCCTCGCCCTCCGCGATCATCTCGTCGAGCAGCGCGCGCGCGAGCCCCCGACGGCGCGCGGCGGGCGCGCTCGCGATCGTCAGCAGCTGCTGCTCCCCCGCGATCACCCACCAGATCGTGTACGCGAGCACCGGTCCGCCCGGCGAGTCGCGCGCGACGCGGCAGCGCGCGACGGTGCGCGCCAGCTCGTCCTCGAAGCCGTCCCGCGTCCACGGCGGAGCGAAGGCGCTCTCCGCGATGCGCACGACCTCGTCGAGATCGCGCTCCGTCATCTCGGAGAGCTGCGCTGCGCTCAAGCGGAGTGGCCTCGGACCGGGATCGGGCGGTCGGGATCCTTGTCGACCGTGTAGTCGGCGTCGGGCTCGACGAAGATGAACCGCATTCGCGGCAGCTCCTCGCGGATGCGCGCCTCCAGCGTGTCGATCGCCGCCTCGACGTCCTGGATCGTCAGCGAGCGATCGAAGCCGACCTTGAGCGCGAGCAGCACGTGCTGGGGGCCGAGGTGCATCGAGAGCAGCTGCGTCACGACCTGCACGCCCGGCACCTCGCGCGCGATCTCGTGGACGCGCTCGCGATCCTCGGGGCTCGCCGCTTCACCGAGGAGCAGCGAGTGCGTGCGGCGCGCGAGCACGTACGCGACCGCGCCGAGCACGACGCCGATCAGCAGCGAGCCGATCGCGTCGAAGCCAGTCCAGCCGGTGACGTCGGACAGCGCGACGGCGACCAGCGCGATCGCGAGCCCGACCAGCGCCGCGGTGTCCTCGAGCAGGACGACCGGGATCGTCGGATCCTTCGCGTGCAGCAGCGTCTGCCAGACGGTGCGCCCCCGGCGCATCTTCTTGAACTCGCTCGACGCGACGGCGAACGAGTAGCTCTCGAACGCGAACGAGGTGCCGAGCACGACATAGCTCCACAGGCTCGACCCCTGCTCCTCGGCGACGTGATGCGCCGAGAGCAGCAAGCGCAGGTGGCTCACGCCCTCGTAGATCGCGAACGCGCCGCCGAGCAGGAAGATCATGATCGAGACGAGGAAGGGCCAGAAGTAGCTCTCGACCGCGTGCCCGAACGGATGGAGCATCGTCGGCCGGTGCGCGGCGCGCCGCAGCCCGACGATCAGCAGCACCTGGTTGACGGTGTCGGCGACGCTGTGCACCGCTTCCGCGAGCGTCGCCGCGCTGCCTGTGAAGAACGCTGCGACGAACTTGCTGATCGCGATCAGCAGGTTCCCCAGCAGCGCCGCGATCACGACGCGGACGCTGTTACCCTCCGGAGCTGACATCCGCGCCGTCCTCTTCGCTGCCCTCTCTCCCCGCGGGACCGGGCTCGGGCGGCGCGAAGGGTACGACGACTCGCACCGGAGTGCGACCGCGGAGCACCTCGATCCAGCGGCGCACGTCGCGCTGCAGCGCCACGTTCCCGAGCCACGCGCGCAGCGGCTCGCGGACCTCCTCGAGCGTGCGATCGGAGAAGGGGTGCTCGCCGCTGGCGTAGACCTCCTCGACCTGCGCGTCGGACACCAGCGTGCTGCCCTCGAGGTTGGCGCGCAGGAAGTCGTCGACGAACGCGCGGCGATGCGCGATCGCGTCGATCTCGGACGCATCGACGTCGTGCGCGCGGAGGAAGCGCGCGAAGCGCTCCTCGCCGCCGAGCGAGCTCACGAGCTGCGCTCGCTGGCGCGCGATCTGGGTGGCGCTCGGCTCCGACGCGTGCAGCCGCTCGGCCTCGCGCGCGATCAGCAGCTCGCCGAGGATCTCCTGGAGCATCGCGGCGAGGAGCTCGGGCGGGAGGTCGGTGCGTGGCGCATCGGGCGCGCGGGCGGCGATCGCCAGGTGGGCGCGGAGCTCGACGTCGCTGCGGAGCACGACCTGCGTCGTGGGGCTCGGGGTGTGTCCGCCGACGATCGCGACGATGCCGTCGATCGGGTGCGAGGTCGTCGTGGTGGCGCGAGGCGCGGTCGACTGCGCCGCGCTGGGCGCGGCCGTCGTCACGATCGCGAGGAACGACAAGCTCGCGACGAGCCGGCACACGACGAAGAGAGGCTCAGGCCTCGGACTTCGCCGCACGCTCGTGGCCGTCGTCGGCGCCGTTCGCCTCATGGCTGTCGTCGCCATGGCTGTCGGGACCGACATCGTCCGACTCGCCCGCGTCGTCGAGATCACCACTGCCGCTGCGATGGCTACCGCTGTGATGGCTACCGCTGTGATGGCTACCGCTGTGATGGCTACCGCTGTGATGGCTACCGCTGTGATGGCTACCGAGCGCCACCGTGTCGGAGTCGGCGCTGCGGCTCTCGAGGCTCGGCGGCATGTCGCTCTCGAGCTCGCTGCCCTTCGCCTTCGGGCGCGGCAGGTGCTTGCGCTCGCGCAGGAACTCGAGGAACGCGACCGCGGAGTCGAGCTCGCGCGCGGGCAGCTGATCCGAGAGCTCGTGCAGGCGGCGGCGGTGCACTTCGGCGAGCGCCGCGCGGTTGCGACGCGCGGGCTTGTCCGCCTCCTCGACCGCGGGACGGACCTCGTCGGCCGTGGGCACGCGCCACTGCTGCCGCGCGATCGCCTCGATCGCGTGCGCCTGCAGCCAGCCCTCCATGCACGCGCGCAGTCGCTCGCTCCGGAACGCGAACCAGCGCTCGCGATCGACCGGATAGCTCATCAGCACGTCCTTGAACCGCCGGAACGCACCCTTGCCGTCGATCGACTGCACCAGCTTGTCGCGGAGCTCGCCGGGATCGACGGTCGCGATGAAGCGCTCCATCCACCGGTACTGCTCGCGCGAGCTCACGGGATCGACGCGCAGATATCCCGCGTCGTTCGAGACGCGCGTGTGCATCTGCGGATCCGCGATGCCGTCGACGATGCGGAGCACCTCGCCGGTATCGAGCTGCACGTAGCTGTGCACCTCGGGCGCGTTGTTCTCGAAGGCGTCCTCGAGCGCCTCCCACGCGATGGGCACCTGCCGGATCGGTGTTCCAGGCGGTGCGCCGCCCTTGATCGGCTCGTCGTCGTTCTGGTCGTCGTCCCGGCTCATCACGCGCTCGACCCGCATCGTACCCTGGAACGGAGCGGGGGTGGCATTTCATCCCTCTCTCGTTAACTGTCACTCATCCGCACCAGGCCGCGCGGGACAACCCCTGCGGCCCGCTCCGCTCGGCGGCGACGTCAGCGCAGCGTGCTGCGAGCGCGACGCACGCCGTCGGACCAGCGCGCCAGATGGGCCTCGCGGTCGGCCTCCGTCATCGAGGGCGAGAGGCGGCGCTCGATCGTGTGCGCGCGCAGGATCGCGCTGCGATCGGGGAACGCGCCGACCGCGAGGCCCGCGAGGTACGCGGCGCCGAGCGCGGTCGTCTCCGTGTTCGCCGGGCGCTCGATGTCGAGGTCGAGGATGTCCGACTGGAACTGCATCAGGAGACCGTTCTGCGATGCGCCGCCGTCGACGCGCAGCCGATTGAACGGACGTCCCATGTCGGCTTGCATCGCGCGCGCGAGATCGGCGACCTCGAGCGCGATCCCCTCGAGCGTCGCGCGCGCGAGGTGCGCGGCGGTGGTGCCGCGCGTCATCCCGTAGATCAGCCCGCGCGCGTCGGGATCCCAGTGCGGCGCGCCGAGGCCCGCGAGCGCGGGGACGAACACGACGCCGTCGGACGAGTCGACCTTCGACGCGAGCGCCTCGACGTCCTCGCTCGACGAGATGACGCCGAGCCCGTCGCGCAGCCACTGCACCGCCGCGCCCGCGATGAACGCGGAGCCCTCGAGCGCGTAGCAGACCTCCTCGCCGACCCGCCACGCGACGGTCGTCACCAGCCCGTTCTTCGACTGCGGCGCCTCGGCACCGGTGTTGACCAGCAGGAACGCGCCGGTGCCGTAGGTGCACTTCGCGTCGCCCACCTCGAAACAGGTCTGACCGAAGAGCGCCGCCTGCTGATCGCCGGCGATGCCCGCGATCGGAATTCCGTCGGGCAGGCCGGGCACGCCCTTGGTGCGCGCGTAGACCTCGCTCGAGCTCTTCACCTCGGGGAGCACCGCGCGCGGGACGTGGAGGTGACGGCAGAGCTCGTCGTCCCAGGAGAGCCGGTGGATGTCGAACATCAGCGTGCGCGACGCGTTGGTGACGTCGGTGATGTGCACCGCGCCGCCGCTGAGACGGAACACGAGGAACGAGTCGACCGTGCCGAACGCGAGCGCACCGTCCTCGGCGCGCCGGCGCGCGCCCGGGACGTTGTCGAGGAGCCACTCGAGCTTCGTGCCGCTGAAGTACGGATCGAGCACCAGCCCGGTGCGCTCGCGGACCATCGGCAGCAGCCCCTCGGCCTCGAGGCCCCGGCAGCGCGCCGCGGTGCGACGGTCCTGCCAGACGATCGCGCGGTGCACCTGCTTCCCGGTGGCCCGATCCCAGAGCATCGTCGTCTCGCGCTGGTTCGTGATGCCGATCCCGAGGCAGTCCTTCGGATCGATGCCCGAGCTGGCGTAGGCACCAGCGATCGCCTCGACGACGGAGGCCCAGATCTCCTCGGCGTCGTGCTCGACGTGGCCTGGCTTCGGGTAGTGCTGCGCGAACTCGCGGGTCGCGCGGCCGCGGACCTTCGCGTCGGTGTCGAGCACCAGCGCGGTGGTGCCGGTGGTCCCTTGATCGATCGCGAGCAGATGGCGCGTCGTCATCTCTGGCTGTCCCCTTGGCGAGAGCGAACGTCGGAGCGGACGTCGTGCATACCACAGCCGGCCCGGGCGGCGCTCCAGGGCTCGGCGCGCCGGGCCGCCACGAGGGCCGCGTGATAGAACGCGCCGCGTGGAGCCGGACGCGATCGAGGTCCGTGGGCTGACGAAGCGCTACGGCGGGCTCGAGGCGCTGCGCGGCGTCGACCTCACGGTGCGCCCCGGCGACGTCTACGGCTTCCTCGGGCGGAACGGCGCCGGCAAGTCGACGACCATCCGCATCCTGATGGGCATCACCCGGCCGACCGGCGGCGTGGTGCGCATGTTCGGCGACCAGGCGGGGCGCGACCTCGTCGGGTGGCGACAGCGCATCGGGTACGTCGCGCAGGAGCAGTCGTTCTACGGATGGATGACGCCGAACGCGATGGGCCGCTTCGTGCGGGGCTTCTTCCCGCGCTGGGACGACGCCGAGTTCGCGCGACTGATCCGCGTGCTCGACGTGCCGCCGGCGCGCCGCATCCGGACCTTCTCGGGCGGCATGAAGGTGAAGCTCGCGCTGGCGATCGCGCTCGCGCATCGTCCGCCGCTGCTCCTGCTCGACGAGCCGACGGCCGGGCTCGATCCGGTGGCGCGCCGCGAGTTCCTCGAGATCGTGCGCGACGAGGCGGAGCGGAGCGGGCGCACGACGTTCTTCTCGAGCCACCTGATCACGGAGATCGAGCTGGTCGCGAAGCGTCTCGCGATCCTCGAGGGCGGCCTGACGCGCTACGAGGGCGGCGTGCGCGAGCTCGTCGAGCGCGTGCGGCTGGTGCGGGCGAGCGAGCTCGCGGACGCGGCGGTGCTCCACGAGCAGCTCGCGGCGTCGGGGCTCGCGCTGCTGCACGAAGAGGTGCGGGAGGGCGAGCGTCGGATCGCGGTCGAGGCGGACGAGCCGGAGCGCTTCGACGCGCTGGCGGCGATCGCGCCGGACGTCGTCATCGAGTCGATGCCGCTCGAAGAGGTGTTCATCGCGATGGTGCGCCGGGGGCCGGGCGCGGCCGCAGGCTGATCGTCGATGCGCCGGATCGCAGCGCTCGTTCGGAAGGAGCTGGAGCAGCACGCCGGGGCGCTGCTCGGGCTCGCGTCCTTCCTCGCCGGGTCCTGGGCGCTGCTGATGCTGGGCGTCTTCGCGGCGCCGGCGACCGTCACGTACCTCGAGGCGCACGCGAACATGCTGCGCTTCTTCGTGCCGGTGGCGGGGCTCGCGCTCGGCAACCGGCTGGTGGTCGCCGAGTACCACGGGCGCACGCAGCTCTTCCTCGAGGCGCTGCCGCTCGGGCGCTTCGAGATGCTCTTCGTGAAGCTCGGGCTCGGGCTCGTGCTGATGGAGGGCATCGCGCTCGGGTCGCTGGGCGCGACGCTGCTGGTCGCGTCGACGCGCGAGCCGGTCGATCTGCCGTTCGTCGCGATCCTCGCGGCGCGCACGTCGGTGGTGGCGCTCGCGCTCTGGTGCTTCTTCTTCGCGATGGGGCTGCTCGGGCGGCTGCGCATCCCGATCTACATCGCGATCGTGATGCTGCTGCTCTACATCGCGAGCGCGACCGAGCTCGAGCTGATGCGCTTCGGGCCGTTCCGGCTGCTCGCCGAGGATCTCGCGCTCGAGCGGACTCGCTGGCCGACCGAGGCGCTGCTGGTCACGCTCGCGATCGCCGCAGGCTGGGTCGCGCTCGCGATGGTGCTCGCGGCGGTGCGCGAGGGATCGATCGCCGAGACGCTCTCGCAGCGGATGAGCCAGCGCGAGAAGGTGTCGATCGGGATGGTCTTCTTCATCGCGGTCGTCGCGTGGGGGCGGCTCGCGCCGCCGACCGAGCGGCCGCCGCTGGAGTTCCCGGAGGACGGAGTCGCGCGCTCGTCGACGCTGCCGATCGAGGTGATGTACGTCGACGAGGAGGCGCGCGACGACGCCGAGGCGCTGCTCGCGCGGCTCGAGCCCGAGCTCGCGGCGCTGCGTGAGGGTCTCGGGTGGGACGAGCTGCCGCCGGTCCGGGTGGCGCTCGCCGAGCGGCTCGACGGCCGGACCTTCGAGCCCGTCACCGTCGGCGAGGACGACGGCGTGCTGCTCCGCGCGAACTTCCTGCGCGGCCCCGAGTTCAACGAGGACGAGCTGGTCTCCGAGATCGTCGGCCGCACGATCGACGCGGCGACCGGCGGCCGCGCGCTGTGGGAGCCGATCGAGTGGCCGCGCGACGGCATCGCGGCGTGGTGGCCGCATCGCGACGAGGTGACGCTCCCGGACGCGTTGGTCCTGCGCGCGCTGTGGGCGACGAGGGCGCGCCCGATCGATCCTCCGCGGCTGCACGCGTGGGATCGCACGCTGCAGCGTGATGGCGAGCGCGTCTCGGCGGCGCTCGCGGCGACCGGCATCCAGGTGCTCGAGGACACCCGCGGAAAGGACGCGGTGCTCGCGCTCGGCCGCGCGCTCTTCGGCCGTGAGCTGCCCGACGACGGGCGCGCGGTGATCCACGGATGGCTGAACCCGACGCCCGAGGTGCTGCGCGAGGCGACGGGGATGACCGAGGGCGAGCTCATCGACGCGTGGTCGCGGTGGCTCGAGACGGCCGAGGCGAGGTCCGATCTCGAGACGTCGATCCGCGCGCTGCCGTACGGCGAGGCGGCGGTCTCGTTCGTCCGCGCGAGCGAGGGCGAGCTGCCCGAGCTGGTCGCGCGGCTGACCCTCGATCGCGCGCCGGCGCCGGGCACGACGGTGTCGCTGCTGCATCTGGGGATCGGTCCCTTCGACGAGTACGTCTGGCCGTGGGAGCCGCAGCGCGAGGAGCGCGCGTGGCCGTGTGACGGCGAGGTCTGCGAGCGCACGATCGAGATCCGACTGCCGGGTCGCTACGGGCCCGGCCAGCGCGCGTGGGTCTCGCTCGACGTCGAAGGAACCGTTCTCGGAACGGCCGCGCGCGCCGCGCACGCGCGCCTGGAGGCGGAGTGAGGACCCTGCTCCGCTGGCCCCTCTTGCGGAAGGAGCTGCGCGCGCTCGCGCCGCTCGCGCTGCTCTGCTTCCTCCTGATCAGCGGCGACCTGCTGACGCGCCCGTTCACCGAGCAGCTCGACGCCGCGAGCTGGGCGTCGATCTCGTCGATCGAGCCGGGGGAGGGCGGCGGGGTGCTCGCGTTCATGCTCGGGCTGCTCGCGTTCTTCGTCGCGTACGCGGCGTTCCCGCGCGAGCACGACGAGGGGACGATCGATCTCCTGTGGTCTCTGCCGGTGACGCGCCGTCGCGTGTTCGCGACCAAGGTGATCGCGGGCATCGGCGTGCTCGTCACGTTCGTCGGGATCGGGCAGCTCACGAACTGGATGCTGCAGCTGCCGAACCCGCAGAGCTTCACGGGCGAGCAGTTCCGCTTCGATGTCGCGCTGCGGGTCTTCGCGCTGCAGTCGATCTTCGTCGCGGTCGCGTACTGCCATGGGCTGCTCGCGTCCTCGCTGCGGATGTTCGGGCTCCTGCCGTATCTGCTCTTGATGTGGGTGATCCTCGTGGCCGAGGAGATCGAGCCGTCGCTGGCGGTGCTGAGCCCGGCGACGATCTGCCGGTTCACGTACGAGGGGCAGCGGCTGCTGCTGCCGTGGGATGCGATCGTGATCCAGGGAGGCGCCGCGCTGGGGGCGCTCGCGCTCGCGTACGCGGCGTGGATGGGCCCCTTCGAGCAGGTGCGCGATGCGTTCGCGCCGAAGCCCGAGGGTCGGAGCGTGGTGGCGACGATCGGCTTCGGATGTGGGACCGCGGCGATCGTCGTGGTCGCGCTGGGGCTGGTGATCTTCCTGTCGCTGCGCGCGGTCGAGGAGCACGGGCCTTCGGATGCCGAGGAGGATCCCGGGATCGCGTGGCAGACCGCGGACGCGCGGAGCGAGCACTACGCGTTCACGTACCCCACGAGCCTCCGCGCGCGCGCGCTGCGGCTGATCGGCGGCGCGGACGCGATCGCCGAGTCGGTCGCGCGGACGCTCGGAGCGCGCGAGGTTCCCTTCGTGACCGTCGATCTCGCGGAGACGAGCGGCCACCACGAGGGCATCGCGGCCGGCACGCGCATCCGCATGGGCCTGATCGGGCAGGACGACGAGCTCCGCCTCCGGCACGTGCTCGCGCACGAGAGCACCCACGTGTTCCAGGGGCGCGAGTCGGATCGACGGCTGATGACGCAGCGCGGAACGCGCGCGTTCGTCGAGGGCTCGGCCGAGTGGGTCGGGTACGAGGTGGTGCCGAACGATGCCGCGCGGCGAGAGTCGCGCATCGTCGCGGCGGCGAGCTTCGAGCGGCACCACATCGAGCTCGAGGACGTGCTCGACGACGACCGGCTGCGCGCGCGCTACGACACTGCGCTGTCCTACTCGCTCGGCGAGGCGTGGACCGAGGCGATCGCGGAGGCGTGCGGGCGAGCCGCGGTCGGCGACGTGATGCGCGCGATCGGCCGGGACGACGCGGCGCGGGATCTGGCGCCGCTCGCGCTGTGGCAGGACGCGCTGCAGTCGATCGGGTGCAGCGAGGTCGCGGCGAGGGGGCGCTGGGAGTCCCTCTTGGCGCGCACCGCCGACCAGGAGCGCGAGGCGATCGAGGCCATTCCTCGCGCGGGCGCCGGTGTGATCGCGCGTGAGGAGGG
>JALYRN010000862.1 GCA_030855295.1 Myxococcota bacterium
TCGTGAAGCGCGTGCTCGATCGGCGGCGCGCGCTGTTCCTCGCGCGACGTGGCGAGTCGATCGACCACACCACCGCGGCCGCCAACCTCGCGCGGCTGATCGAGCACGTCGCGGCGCGCCCAGGCCAGCGGGTGCTCAACGCCGCCGACCCCGACGCTCCGAGCGCGCTCGAGATCGCGCGGACGGTGGCCGCGCATCTGGGGCATGCCTGGGAGGAGATCCTGCTGGACGATGCGGCGCCGAGAGGTCCCGAGGCGACCGAGCTCGGAGCGACGCCGTGGGACACGCCATCGCCGATCGTGCTCGACACGAGCGCGGCGCGCGCGCTCGGCTACCTGCCCGCCGGGACGTACGCGACCACCGTCGTCGAGGAGCTCGACTGGCTCGTGTCGCGCGCGCGGCGAGACGAGGATTTCGGGGCCACGCTCGTGCGCGACTCGTCGCTCGCGCGGTTCTTCGACTACGCCGCGGAGGACCGTCACCTCGTGGCGCGCGGCGGCGCAGCTCGGCGATAGAGCGACCGAGCCGTCGCACCGGCTACTCGCGCGCTGCGTCCGCGACCGAGCCGACGTAGTCGTGGGTCGTCACGGCGCCGTCTTCGCGGTGGGCATGGAGGCGGAAGAGGGTGCTGCGCGACGCGAGCGCGACGCGAGGCGCGCAGGGGACCCAGACGCAGCCGGCGTCGTGATCGACGTCGACGTCGTCGCTGCGGAGGCCTCGGCTCGTTCCGTCGGGGTCCAGGAGCTCGAGGTCGACGCGTCGCACCCTCGCGAGGTCGAGCTCGAGCCGCGCGACGAGGAGGTCGACGCCGTCGCCGATCGCGGCGTCGGCGCGGTCGCCGTCGCGCATCGTGTGGCGCTGCACGCGCTTTCCGCGCGCTTCGAGCGCCTCCAGCGCGGCCGCGCTCGTCGTCATGCCGAGCGTGGTCTCGATCGCGTGCAGCCGGCGGGCGGCGTCGATCAGCGCGAGCAGCGCTCGAACCGGTGCGGCGCTCTCGCGGTCGTCGAAGAGCGCGTCCTCGAAGCGCGCTGCGTCCGCGTCGCCCATGCCGCCGAGGAGGTACGCCTCGATCTGCTCCGGCGGCGTCACGCGCCTCCAGTCTGCAAGCAGCGCCGCACCTCCGCCAGCGCGCGGTGGCGGATGACGCGCACGTTGCCCTCCGAGATCCCGAGCGCGCGCGCGATCTCGGGCCCCGACTCCTCCAGGGCGATCGCGCGCTGCAGCACCGCGCGCGCGCGCGCCGTGAGCTTCGAGATGCACTTCCGGAGGCCGTGCTCGAGCTCCGGCTCCGGGCTCTCGCTCACGGCGAGCGGCGCGAGCGCGCTCAAGGCCGCGCGGCTCCTGCGATCGCGACGCCAGCCCTCGCGCACCAGGTTCCGCGCGACGCCGAGCACGTAGCCGCCGACGTTGTCGATGGACTCGACCCGCCCCTCGCGCAGCGCCGCGAGCACGATCACCAGCGTCTCCTGGGCGAGCTCGTCGGCGTCGCTCGCGTCGCGCAGGTGACGCCGCCCGAACGCCCGCAAGAGCGGGTGGAATCGCTCGTAGAGCTCGGTCTCCGTCAAGGCACCCGAAAATAACAGATGTAACGGTCCGTCGCCGTGGATCACTACCCGTGCATGAAGAAACGTCTGCTCGTCGGGCTGGGGATCCTGGTCGCCTCGCTCGTCATCCTCCTCGGCGGCGCCCGCCTGGCCAGCGCGGCTCGCGAGTCCGCGTCGCACGAAGTGGCGTCCGCCGACGTGCCGCTCCCCGCCGATCCCGCCTCGCTCGCCGAGGGCGAGCGCCTCTTCGTCTCGCGCGGCTGCGGCGGCGGCGACTGCCACCAAGCCGACGGGGGCGGCCACGTCATGATGTCCGACGGCGCCTTCGGCACCATCGTCGCGTCGAATCTCACCACCATCGCGCGCGATCTCAGCGCGCAAGACTGGGATCGCGCGGTGCGTCACGGCGTGCGGCGCGACGGGCGCTCGCTCGTGTTCATGCCCTCCGGAGACTTCGTCGCGATGCCCGACCGCGAGCTCGGTCTGATCGCGGCCTACGCCCGGACGCTGCCGGGCGTCGAGCGCGACCTGCCGCCGACGTCTCCGGGGATGCTCGCGCGCGTGCTCGACCTCGCCGGCGCAGTCGAGCTCTTCCCGGCCGGGCACATCGATCACGCTGCTGTCGCCGCGCCCGACGCCGAGCCGGGCCGCACCGTCGAGCACGGCGCGTACCTCGCGCGCCTCTGCACCGGCTGCCACGGCATGCAGCTCTCGGGCGGACCGATCCCCGGCGCTCCGGCGGAGCTCGGCAACCCGCGCAACCTCACCTTCGACGAGACCGGGCTCGCCGGCTGGTCGGAGCAGGACTTCGTCCGCTCGATGCGCGAGGGCGTCACGCCCGACGGCGCAACCCTCGACCGCCGCCAGATGCCGTGGCCCGACCTGAGCCGCATGACCGACGATGAGCTGGGCGCGATCTACCTGTACCTGCAGACCGTTCCCCACGTCGCAGAGGGCAACCGCTGACGTCGTCCGCCGGCCGGAAAGGCCGCCCGACGTACACTGCGACGATGATGTGTCGTGGAGCGCGCGTGCTGATCGCGATCGTGATCCTGGGGTCGCTCGCGCCGGCTTCGGCCCAGGAGAGCAGCACGCGGCGCGGCGTTCCCCGCGCGACGCGCGATGCGCTGGTGGGGTGTTGGCAGCTGCCCGACGACGAGGTCCTCGTCGTGGAGACCGAGGGCGAGAGCGGCCTGCGCGCGCGCTGGCGGGCGGTGGGGCGAGGCGGCCCGGAGTCGTACGCCGAGTCGATGCGGTACCGCCCGAGTGAGCGCGTCGTGATCGGCGGCTGCGGCCCGAGGACCCAGCACGGCCAGCACTGCCGGTTCCGCGTCGAGCCCGTGCGTGCTCGAGATCTGGCTCCGCTGAGCGGCTCCGGCGTGGCGCTCTCATCGATGGGAGCCGGCTGCGCCGCGGAATCGAGCAGCGCTCAGCATCGCGATGACCGCGCGCGCGCTGCCGAGGAGCGCGCTTTACTCGTGCCGGGGGGTCGAGCAAGGTAGCGCGTCAGCTCGATGGCAGTCCCGACCGAACCTCGTTCGTCCAGCCCGCCGGGGAGCGCGCTCCACCTGGTGCTGCGGCTCGCCGCGATGGGCATCGGGCTGCCGCTCTGCATCGCGGCGGGCACCGCGTGGATCGGATTGCTGACCGAGAGCGTGTGGATCGCGCTCGGGGTCGCGTCGGCGATTGCGCTGATTCCTCCGCTCGTGCTGGTGAACCGGCTGCTGCCGGACGACGTGCAGCGAGGTCGCGGGATCCCGACCGACGTGCTCTCGCTGGTCTGGCTGGGCCTGGCCGCGCTCGCGTTCGGGCCGCTCGCGGGGGTGCTGCACGATCCGCTCGTCGGGCTCGCGGCGCGCGTCGTCGGGCCGTCCAGCGCGGCGACTCTGGTCGCCGAGTACCTGACCGCCGGCGCACCGGCGGCCGCGAGCGACGCACCGGACGAC
>JALYRN010000863.1 GCA_030855295.1 Myxococcota bacterium
CGCGCACGTGGAGCCCGGGATGGCGGCGCCGCGCGAGGGCACCGAGGACGACATCGAGCGCGTGATCGCAGCGTTCGCCGCGGCGGCGCGTCGATGCGCGGACGCGGGCTTCGACGCGATCGAGCTGCACGGCGCGCACGGGTACCTGCTCTCGCAGTTCCTGAGCACCGTCTACAACCGGCGCACCGATCGCTGGGGCGGATCGCTCGAGCATCGCGCGCGGCTGATCCGCGAGGTGCTGCGCGCAGTGCGCGCCGCGGCGCCGGAGCTGGCGACGATGGTGCGCCTGTCGCCCGAGGACTTCGGGCAGGCCAAGGGGATCGATCTCGACGAGACGATCGAGGTCGCGCGCTGGCTCGCCGAGGACGGCGTCGACGTGCTCCACCTGTCGCTGTGGCGCTCCGCGCTGCCGACCACGAAGCGCCCGGAGTCGCATCCGACGCCGCTCTTCCGCGAGGCCGTCGGCGAGCGCGTGAAGATCGTCGTCGCGGGTCAGATCTGGACGCGTGACGAGGCCGAGGCACAGCTCACGCTCGGCGCCGACGCGGTCGCGCTCGGTCGCGCCGCGATCGCGAACCCCGACTGGCCGCGCCTCGTGCGAGCCGATCGAGAGGTGAAGCGCCCGCCGCTGAGCGAAGACGAGCTGCGCGCGCGCGCGCTCAGCGAGACGTTCGTCCAGTACATGAAGAACTGGAAGGGCTTCGTCGCGACCTGACGCCGCTCAGGGCCTGTTCCGAAATGCAGCTCGCCCTCCGGGGCGAGCACTCCTGTCGAGTCAGAGCGTCGTGCCGCAGTGCTTGCAGTGCGTGGCGTCCACGTCGTGGCCTTGCTGACCGCAGCCGGGGCACGCGCGCGTGCTCACCGGCCCGCGGCTCGCGTTCGCGAGCTCGACCGACACGATGCCGGTCGGCACCGCGATGATGCCGTAGCCCAGGACCATCAGGAGCGACGCGATCGCTTGGCCGAGCGGGGTCACGGGCGAGACGTCGCCGTAGCCCACCGTCGTCAGCGTCACGATCGCCCAGTACATGCCGCGCGGGATGCTGTCGAACCCGGCCGCCGGCCCCTCGACGAGATAGAGCAGCGCACCGGCGATCACGACGACGCTCAGCACGCCGCCGAGGAACACCGTGATCTTGGGCCGGCTGGCGCGCAGCGCGGACAGCAGCACGTCGGCCTCGCCGGTGAAGCTCACGAGCTTGAGGATCCGGAAGATCCGCATGAGCCGGACGACCCGCACCACCAGCAGCGACTGTGCGCCGGGGATCACGAGGCTGAGCGGCGTCGGGATCACCGCGAGCAGATCGATGATCCCGAAGAAGCTCGTCGCGTATCGCAGCGGCCGGCGCACGCAGATCAGGCGCACGACGTACTCGGCGGCGAAGAGCGCGGTGAACACCCACTCTGCGATCCGCAGCTCCCTGCCCCACGCGATCCGATACGCGTCGACGCTCTCGATCATCACCGCCACGACGCTGCCGAGGATCGCGACGAGCAGCGCGAGATCGAAGCCGCGGCCGGCGGGCGTGTCGGCCTCGAAGATGATCTCGAAGGCGCGCGCTCGCAGCCCCTGCTCGGGCCTCTGCTCCTGGGTCCGCACGCGCTCGGACATAGGCGCGCCGACGCTCCTCGCCGAGCGCGCGCGTCACCACACGACGCGGATCGCGTGGTTCACGTGATCGAAGAACACGACGTGGGTGCCGAGCCACGGCGCGACGTACACGGCGTCGTACGGCGGCGCGTTCATCAGCGCGTCGATCGCGGGGCCGCCCTCGCCGGTGTCGCCGGGCGTCGAGCGCGTGCCGACGATCGTGCGGATCGTACCGTCGGTCGCGATGCGGCGGATGCGCTCCCAGCGCTCGGAGACGATGATCTCGCCGGTGGGCGCAACCGCGATCACCGGGTTGTCGAGCTGCGCCGAGGTCGCGGCGATGCCCTCGGACGTCGGATCGGTGCCGCCGCCCGCGAGCAGCGTGAGGTTGCCCGCCGAGTCGGCGCGCAGGACGCACTGCCGGCGCGTCCACGCCGCGGTGTTGCAGACGCCGCTGACGATGACGTCGTCGGTGCCGTCGATCGGCGCGACCGAGAAGATCTCGCCGTCCAGCCGCAGCGCCGGCGTTCCGGAGGTGCTGTGGAGGACGGTGCGGATCACGCCGGCGGTGTCGATCACGCGGAGCCGATAGCCCGCGAGGTAGCCGCTGATGACGTACAACGCGCCCGAGCTCGCGACGCTGATGCCGTGGATCTGAGCGGTCCCGGCGTCTCGCGCGAGACCGCCGTCGCCGTTGTCGGTGCATCCGCCCGCTCCGAGCACGTGCGTGACGATGCCCATCGCGTCGACCGCCCACACGCGGCACTGGGCGTTGGTCGCGAGGTAGACGATGTCGCGCGTCTCGTCGACGGCGACGCGGTACCCGCTCGAGTTCGGCAGCGAGACCGCGGTCGCGAGCACGCCGTCCGCGATGCCGCTGCTGCCGCCGCCGAGGGTCACGCCCGTCGCGCCGCTCGGGTCGATCCACAGCACGCGCTGGTACGCGACGAAGTAGACGCGGCCGGTCGAGGTCGTCGCGATGCTGCCGTAATTGTAGCGCCCGCTGGAGGTCCAGGGCGGGCCGGGGAAGCCGCGGAAGTCCGACGCATCGCGGACGCCGTTCATCAGCGAGAACAGGTGCCCGTCGGGAGGTGCGATGCCGGTCAGCGTGACCGTCACGTCGGTCGCGCCCGGCGAGGTGACGGTGATCGTCTCGGGGCCGACGCGCGGCGCGGCCCGCAGCGTGAAGCTCGCCTGCCCGCTCGCATCGCTCAGGCGCGCGAGGCCGGTCGGCGAGGTCACGCCGGTGGTCTGCAGCACCATGGAGCGGCCGGTGAGCGGCGCGCCCACCCCGTTCTCGACCTGCACGATCAGCGGATCCGCGGCGAGCCCGTGGAGCACGGCGCTCTGCGCGTTCCCCGACACGATGCGGATCGTCGCGCAGCCCGCGACGCAGCTCGGGTCCGCGCAGTCGAGCGCGGCGTCGCAGTCGTCGTCGAGCAGGTTGTTGCAGACCTCGGTCGCGCCGGGCTGCACGGCGGCGCGCGTGTCGTCGCAGTCGGTCGCGTCGCCGACGTGACCCGACGGCGCGCTGCACGCGATGGTCGACGTCGACGCGGTCCCGAAGCCGTCGCCGTCGGCGTCGCGGTAGAACGTCGCGAGCACCGCGCCCTCGTCGACCATCGCGTCGCAGTCGTCGTCGAGGCCGAGCGTGGTCGTGCAGTCGTCGGCGCGGCCGGGGTTGCGCGTCGCGAGCGCGTCGTCGCAGTCGCCGCTCCGCGGCGCGTGCCCGGCGGGCGCGACGCACGACACGATCGCCGTGCCGGTGCCGTATCCGTCCCCGTCGGCGTCGGGGTACCACGGGGTCATCATCACCGCCTCGTCGACCGTTTCGTCGCAGTCGTCGTCGACGCCGAGCGCGGTCGTGCAGTCGTCGGCGCGGCCGGGGTTGCGC
>JALYRN010000864.1 GCA_030855295.1 Myxococcota bacterium
CGCTCGAGCCGCACCGCCCGGAGCTCCGACCACAGCGAGGTGCGCTCGTGACCGCGATCGACCATCGGCACGCTGCGCAGCGCCCAGAGCCCGAGCCCCGCGCCGACGAGCTGCATCGACGTGGCCCCGCGCTGCGCGTCGGCCCAGTGCGCGGGCTGCGGCGGCACGCTGTCGTCGTCGCCCTCGACCGCGAGCTCGAGCGTCTTCCTCGGCGCGCTCTGGGCGGGGAACGCCGAGGCGCGGAGGTCGACGTCGACGGTCGGCATCGTCTCCCCGAACGCGTCGGCGGGGAGAGCGCCGCTCTCCGTGATCGACACGATCGCGATCGGCACGACACTGCTCCAGCCGGCACCGCGCGACGTCGCCGGCCCCGACGAGCGGTCGCCCACTGGCTCGCCGAGCCCCGAGAGCGCCCACGCGGCGTCCGCCGCGCAGCGGTAGCGCGCGCGCGGCCGCTTCGCGCAGAGCTTCGCGATCCACGCCTCGAACCCCGAGGGCAGCGCGAGGCGCGGCCGCAGCGCGGGGATCGGCTCCTCGAGGTGCTTGTAGAAGATGCCGATCATCGTGTCGCCGACGAAGGGCAGCTCGCCGCACGCGAGCTCCCACGCGACGATCCCGAGCGCGTACAGATCGGTCCACGGACCGTACTCGCGGAAGCGACCGAAGACCTGCTCGGGCGCCATGTAGTAAGGCGTGCCCGAGGGCGTCTCGGTGAGACCCGACGTCTCCGGCTCGGCCTTCTCGCTCCCGCGCCCGCGCTCGCCGATGCGCGGCTGCGCGCGCGCGATGCCGAAGTCGGCGAGCCGGATCGCGCGCTCGATCGAGGCGTCGCCCGAGAGCAGCACATTCTGCGGCTTGAGGTCGCGGTGGATGATGCCGCGCGCATGCGCGTGCCCGAGCGCATCGAGCAGCGTCAGCAGCACGCTGCGCAGCGTCTTCCACTCGAGGATCGGAGGGTGCGCCTCGAGCGACCCGCGCGCCGCCCACTCCATCACGAGGTACGGGCTGTTCGCGACCAGCGCTCCGCCCGACGCGCGCGCCGCCTCGACGGGGATCGCGCCGTACTCGAAGAGCAGCGCGACGTTGGGGTGGGAGAGGCGCGCCGCCGCCTGCACCTCGCGCCGGAACTCCTCGTAGTAGCGAGTGTCCTGCATCGCCTCGCTGGTCATCACCTTCAGCGCGACCGGCACGCCCTGCTGGCGGTGCACGCCGCGCCAGATCTCGCCCATGCCGCCCTGCGCGACGCGGTCGTGGATCTCGAAGGGGCCGATCGGAATCTGAGGCATCGACGGAAGCGCGTGCGCGCAGCCCCGCACCTTACGTCAGCAGACGTATCCGAGCGACCGGTTCGGACGCGCTCCCATCCGCTACGCGCTCGTCTTCGGCAGGAACAGGCGCGAGATCGTGCGAGCGGGTGCGATCGTTTCCCCATCGCGCGCGTCACTCCTCTACCCTCGTCCTCCGTGACGCCGCTCTCTCCTGCCGAGCCGCCTCTCCTGTCGCGCGTCGCCGACGCGGTGCACTGGATGAACCGCTACGTCGAGCGCGCCGAGAACGTCGCGCGCTTCATCGACGTGAACCTCCACCTCACGCTCGACTCGCCGTGGATCGCGGAGAGCGACTCGCCGTGGGCACCGCTGATCGCGGCGACCGGCGACACCGCGCTCTTCGAGCAGCGCCACGGCGCGCCGACGCGCGAGAACGTGATGCGCTTCCTCGTCTTCGATCGCACGTACCCGAGCTCGATCCTCTCGTGCATGCGCGGTGCGCGCGAGAACGCGCGCTCGGTGCGCGAGGTGATCTCGAGCGAGATGTGGGCGCAGCTCAACGACATGCACCTGTCGCTGCAGGAAGCCTCGCGCGATCCCGCGGCCGCCTTCACGTCGCCGGGCGAGCTCTTCGATCGCATCAAGCAGGGCTGTCACGCGTTCGTCGGCGCGACGTACCTGACGATGACCCACAACGAGGCGTGGCACTTCGGGCGGCTCGGCCGGCTGCTCGAGCGCGCCGACAAGACGTCTCGCATCGTCGACGTGAAGTGCTTCCTCCTCCGCCAGCTGGGCGCGCGCACGCCCGGCGCGATCGACGAGATCCAGTGGGCCGCGCTGCTCAAGAGCGCGAGCGCGTTCGAGATGTACCGCAAGCGCCACGGCCGCATCACGCCCGAGAAGGTCGTCGCGTTCCTCCTGATCGAGCGAAAGTTCCCGCGCTCCGTGCTCTACACCGTCGCCAAGGCCGAGCGCTCCCTCCACGCCATCACCGGCACGCCGGGAGGCACGCATCGGCTACCGCCCGAGGCAGCGCTCGCCGCGCTGCGCGAGCACATCGCCGCAGCCGATCCGCGCGCCCTGCTCGAGGACGGGCTGCACGAGTGGATCGACTCGCTCCAGCACGACCTCAACGACGTCGGCAACTCGATCTTCGAGGAGTTCCTCGCACCGCGCGCGGTCAGCTCGCGCGAGCGCTCGAGCCCCCCGCCGTCGATGTCGCAGTCGCAGTCGCAGTCGCAGTCGCAGAGCTGAGCCGCGCCCCCGGCGCCGGCGCGCGTCCGCTTCGTCGTGATAGCTTCTCCGCCATGCGCGCGCGTCTCTTCGTCGTTCTTCTCCTCGCCGTCGCGTTCGTCCTCGTGCCGCATGCGCCGTCGGGCGCGCAGGACACCACGACGCACACGCTGACGTTCGCCACGCTCGCGCCGCCGGGCACGCTGCTGATGCGCGGCCTCGAGGCGTGGAACCGCGAGATCCGGCGGCGCACCGATCGCCAGGTGCAGTTCCGGTTCTACTCGGGCGGGGTGCAGGGCGACGAGCCCGAGGTGATCCGCAAGATCCGATCGGGGCGGCTCGACGCCGGCGGCGTGACGTCGACCGGCCTCGCGCAGATCCACCGGCCGTCGCTGATCTTCCAGCTGCCCGGCACCTTCCGCCGCTACGAGCAGCTCGAGGCCGCGCGCGCCGCGCTCGCGCCCGAGATCGAGCAGGGGATGATCGGTCAGGGCTTCCGCATGCTCGGCTGGGCCGACGTCGGACAGGCGCACCTCTTCTCGAACCGCGAGATCCACCGCCCCAGCGATCTCGCATCGACTCGCTTCTGGGTGCGCTCGGACGACATCATCCTGCCGACGCTCTTCGAGGTCGTGCCCGGCAACCCCGTCTCGCTCAGCGTCCCCGAGGTGCTCGGTGGTCTGCAGACCGGCCGCATCGACACCTTCCTCGCGCCGCCCGCGGTCGCGCTCGCGCTGCAGTGGGGCGCCCACGCGACGCACATGGGCGACACGCCGGTCGCGATCCTGGTCGGCGGCAGCGTCGTCTCGGAGCGCGCGTTCCAGACGCTCACGCCCGAGCAGCAGGCGATCCTCGTCGAGACCGGCGCGCAGTTCCACGGTCTCGCGCGACGCAACGCCGCGCGCGCCGAGCGCGAGGCGATCGCCGCGATGACCGCGCGTGGCCTCCGCATCGTCGCCGCGACGCCCGAGGACGTCGC
>JALYRN010000135.1 GCA_030855295.1 Myxococcota bacterium
CTCCTCGCCCCGCGACAGACCGGAGCCGCGTGGGGCGTCGCGGCGAGCCGCATCGACGAGGGCACGCGCGGCGTGGAAGTGGCGACCGCCGGCTGCGCGCCCGAGTGAGGGCGAGAGCGGGGATCGGTTGGGCTGGCGATCGACCGAGCCTCGAGGCTCGGCCGATACGCGTCGAGCAGCGCGCGCGCTCCGCGCGCCCGACTGCGGACGACCGTGCGCCCGCGATCAGAACGCGTGTCTCTACCGCATGCATCCGGGTGGCGGCGGTGCGCCGTGCGTACGACGTGACGTGACGGCGATCAGCCCGAGTGCACGCCGCTCCGAGAATGAGTCGATTTCGTGGACAGCCCTCGAGGGCGCGGGTCACTCGAGCGGGCGATGCTCTGCGCGACCGCCGCGTCCGCGACGTACCATGCGCGGATGGGCGGCGACGGAATGCAGGGTCTCGCGCTCGCGATCTTCGGCGCGATGCTCTGCATGGTCGCGGTTCCGGCGCTCGCGGCCGGCGCGCTCGGGTGGCTGGTGGCGCGACGGCGCGCCGGCTGGCTCGGCGCGCTCGTGGGGGCGCTGCTCGGCGGGGTGCTCGGCGCGATCGCGGTCACGGCGACGTTCTTCGAGGACGTCTGGTCGCCACGACCGACGGTCACGGTCGAGGTGCCCGCGGGCTTCGCGCACGAGTGGGTCTATCTCGTCGGTGATCCCAGCTCATCCGTCGAGGTCGAGTGGAGCGGCGTCGACGTGCCGTTCTCGGCACGGAGCGGCCGCATCGCGGCGCCGCGCTCGGGCATCGTCCGAGTGCGCACGCTCGAGCACCTCGACGGCGGGAACGTCGGCGCGCAGCTCTCGATCGACGGGACCCTCGGTCCCGAGAGCCAGGGCTCCGGCGGGCTCAACACGCCGCCCGGGCTCGGCTCGGGGCGCGTGGTCACGTTCGGCTTCGCATCGTACCCGGGGACCGAGCCCGAGCCTCCGACCGACCCTGCGGCGCTCGCCGCGCGCATCCTCCTGCTCGAGCAGGAGCGCTAGAGCGAACGAGGCACCCCGCACGCATCGCCACGCGCGCGGGGCGCGCGAGTCAGGCGCGGCGCTGGGTGGACGGGATGCGCTGGTCGAGCGTGGCGGCGTCGATCGCGCGGAGGCGCGGCTCGGAGGACGACGGCGCGGGCGGGACGATCGAGGGGAGGGGCGTCCAGGTGCCGGCGATGGTGCACGCGGCGAGGGCCTGCGCGAAAGCGCCGGCGTCGGCGTAGCGGCATCGCGGGTCCTTCGCGAGCGCGGCGAGGACGACGTCCTCGAGGTCGCGGGGGACGTCGGTGCGGCCCTTGACGCTCGGGGGGATCACCGGGTCGTGCAGGTGCGCGACGAGCTGGCTGGCGGCCTCGCCCTCGAAAGGGAAGCGGCCGGCGAGGGTGAAGTAGAGGACGGCGCCGAGCGCGTAGACGTCGGCGGGAGGGCCGATCTCGCTCGCGGTGATCGCCTCGGGGCTCATCGTCGCGGGGGTGCCGGTCAGCGCGCCGGTGTGCGTGAGGACGTCCTCGTGGGCCGCGATGTCGAGCACCTTCGCGATGCCGAAGTCGAGCACCTTCACGAAGTCGCGCTCGCCGCCGGCGTCGATCACGAAGAGGTTCTCGGGCTTCACGTCGCGGTGGACGATGCCCTTGCGGTGCGCCTCCGCGAGCGCGCGCGCGGCCTGCGAGAGGAGGTGCACGGCGCGCGCGGGCGGCAGCGCGCCCTCGCGCTTCACCAGCGAGCGCAGGTTCTCGCCGACCAGGAGCTCCATCGCGTAGTAGAGGATGCCGTCCTCGGTCGCGCCGTAGTCGAAGACGCGCACGGTGTTCGGGTGCACGAGCTCGGAGGTCGCTCGCACCTCGCGGCGGAAGCGCTCGGCTGCGATCGGGCAGGCCGCCGTGCCCGACGCGTCGACGCGCAGCATCTTCACCGCGACCTCGCGGCCCAGGCCCTTGTGCCACGCGGCCCACACCTCCCCCATGCCCCCGCGGCCGAGCCGCCGGCGCAGGCGGTAGCGCCCGATGCTGCGGTACTCGCCGAGCTCGCGGCGCAGCGTGTAGACGAGGTGCGCGCCGCCGGTGACGAAGACGCACGAGGTCGCGAGCAGGACGACGAACACGAGGAAGCGATAGAGCGTCGGTCCGTCGGCGAGCTGCGCCGCGACGTCCGGCAGGAAGAGCGATCCACCGAGCAGGATCGCGGGATGCAGCAGCACCGCGCACAGCGCGACCGGCGCGATGCGCCTCCACGGCCGCGGCACGTAGCTCGCGCCCGCCATCAGGATCAGGTTCGACGTCGCGTAGTAGCTCTCGAGCCCGCCGGTGAAGAGGCACATCCCCGAGATCGTCCCGACGATCGCGAAGATCGATGCGAGCACCCAGAGCTCGAGCTCGCGCGACGAGATCACGGGACGCCGGCGCACCCTCGAGAGCGCGATCGCGAGCCACGCGAGCAGGAGCGCGCGCAGGGTCCAGAGCGCAGCGAGGTTCCCCTCACCGAGGATCGTCACGTGCGCGACGTCGAACGCGCCGAAGAGGATCGTCACCGCGAGCGCGAGCCCGAACCCGATGCGCGCCCGAGAGACGTCCGCGAGGTGCTCCCAGTCGTGCGCCCCGACGCCTCCGCTCGGCGCGCCCGCCTCCGGCATGCCACCCGTCGTCGCGGGCGTCATCATCTCCGAGCGCGTCGGTTCCTCGCTCGCCACAGCGGAGGGAGCGTACCAGCGCCGGGAGCGAGCCGCTGCCCGGTCGCGCACGCGGGTGATCCTCGCGCTCACAAGCATCTGCGCCTCGCGGCGCCGCGCGACGGCTCACCGCCCGGGGAGCACCGATCACGGGAAAATCCGGACCGCTCGGCGCGGCGGCGGTACTCCTGGCCGCGATGATCCACGAACGAACGAGATCGATCGGCGTCGACGCGATCGCGATCGCGGTCCCCGAGGGCTACTTGGAATTGTGCGACCTCGCGGAGGCGCGCGGGGTGCCGCCGGCGAAGTACGTCGACGGGCTCGGCGTCGTGCGGATGGCGGTCGCCGCCGCGCACGAAGATCCGGTGACGCTCGCGGCCGACGCAGTGCGGCGCCTGTTCCGCACCGCGAGCATCGATCCCAGCTCGATCGGCCTGTGCGTCGTCGGCACCGAGACCGCGGTCGATCACAGCAAGCCGATCGCCGCGTACCTGCATCGCCTCGCGGGGCTGCCCGATCGATGCCGCATCTACGAGGCGAAGCACGCGTGCTTCGGCGGCACCGCCGGCTTGATGACCGCGATCGACTGGATCGCGTCGGGCAGCGCGCGCGGGCGCTCGGCGCTGGTCGTGTGCAGCGACATCGCGCGCTACGGAATCCGTAGCGCTGGTGAGCCGACGCAGGGCGCCGGGGCGGTCGCGATGCTGATCTCGGAGAATCCCCGCCTCTTGCGCCTCGAGCCCGGCGTCACCGGCTCGTTCGCGCGCGACGTCGACGACTTCTGGCGGCCGCTGCACTCGAAGGACGCGGTGGTCGACGGTGCGCGCTCGGTGCAGTGCTACCTCGACGCGCTGATCGGCGCGTACGACGCGTACCGCGACGCGGCGCGCGAGGTCGGCGTCGAACCCGATGCGATCGTGCGGCGCTGCTACCACGTGCCCTACGGCAAGATGGCGAAGAAGGCGCACCGCGCGCTGCTCGCGCACCTCGGCAGCTCGGAGGCCGAGGCCGACGCGCGCTTCGCCGCCGAGGTGGGCAGCTCGCTGCGCTTCTCCGCGGAGATCGGCAACGTCTACACCGGCTCGCTCTACCTCGCGCTCGCCTCGATGCTCGACGCCGAGGCCGACGTGCTCGAGGGCGAGCGCATCGGGCTCTTCAGCTACGGCTCGGGCTGCTGCGCGGAGCTCTTCGCGGGTACGGTGGTCCCAGGCGCGGCTGCGTTCACGCGCGCCCTCGAGCTCGCAGCGCCGCTCGCGTCGCGCCGCGCGCTGAGCATCGCCGAGTACGAGGCGATCCGCGCCGCCGACGCCGACGCCGATCGCCGCGCTCCCTCGGAGCCGCCGCCGGCCGCCTCGCGCGGCGTCGCCTTCGCGGGCGTCGAGGCGGACCGCCGCCTCTATCTCGGCTGACGCGCTCGACATTCGCGTGCGGGCAGCGATTGACCGCGAGGCGCGAACCCCCGTACTGTCGTTTTCGAGCGCGATCTCGGGAGGCGACATGTCTCGGACACGGGCAGGGCAACATTCGGTTCGGGCGCTGCTCGAGCTCTCGATCATCGCGGCGCTCGCCGGCTCGCTGGGCATGATCGCCGGCTGCGCCGACGGCGGCACAGGCGGGCGCAGCGATGGCGGCCGCGGCACGATGGACGCGGACACGGGGCGCGTCGACGCCCAGGTGATCGATGCTGCGCCGCCGATGAGCGACACCGGCGTCGACGCGGGCGGCGACGGCGGCCCGCCGATGTACGCCCAGACCTGCGAGACCTGCGCGGAGCACGCGGACTGCACGCCAGGCTCGTTCTGCGTCGACCTGACGGTCGGCGGCCGCGCGTGCGTCCCGGGCTGCAACCCCGACATCCCGACCTGCCCGCGCTCGTTCAACTGCGTGCTCGACATCGCGAGTGGCGTCGACTCGACGATCTGCGTCCCGGTCGGCGGGCTCTGCTGCGTCGACGAGGACGCCGACGAGCACGGTGTCGGCGTCGGCTGCCTCGGCCCCGACTGCGACGACGCCGACGCGACGATCAACCCGGGGACCACCGAGATCTGCGACGGCATCGATCAGGACTGCGACGGCGCGATCGACGCCCCGCCGACCGACTGTCTCTCGGGCCGGTGCACGACGGACGGCGACGACACGTACAGCGCCGTCGAGGGCGCGAGCTGCGTCGCGGCCGACTGCAGCGAGGGCACGACGACCGACTGCGCGCTCTACACCTGCGACGGAGCGGGCGAGGCCGGCGATCGCTGCGCGACGGCGTGCGCGCCGGCCGCGGCCGACGACGACACGTTCTGCATCGACCCGGCGCACTGCGACGACGCCGCGTGCCTCCCCGACGAGCCCGACGGCGGGACCTGCGACGAGGACAGCGACTGCGTCTCGGCGCACTGCGACAACGGCTTCTGCTGCTCGGGCGGCGCCTGCTGCGCGACGGTCGCCGACTGTCCGGGCGCCGGCGGCGTCGGCGCGGTCTGCGACTCGCCGTCGACGTGCCAGGGCACGCGCGGCGAGCTGATGTGCGACTCGTTCGTCTGCGCGACGACGACCGGCATCGCCGACGACAGCGCCTGCAGCTCGACGACGCGCGCGCTCGAGTGCGGCCTCTACGATCCGATCTTCTGCAACGGCGAGGTCTCCCAGACGCCGCCGGTCTGCCCGACCTCGTGCACCGGCGACGCCGGCTGCGTCGAGACCGCGCACTGCGAGTTCGGCGCGTGCGTGCCGGATCGCCCGCCCGGCGGTTCCTGCGCTCGTCCGGCCGACTGCGAGGCCGGTCTGTTCTGCGCCGATGGCGTCTGCTGCACGGGCGCGTGCACCGGCACCTGCGAGGCGTGCAACCTGTCGGGCTTCGTCGGGATGTGCGTGCCGGTGCCGGCGATGGCGGATCCGGTCGGTGAGTGCCCCGGCTTCTCGTGCGCCACGCAGTACACCGGCTTCGGAGCCGGCGAGGACGTCTGCTACCGTCGCCAGGACGTCAGCGATGTCGCCGCGACGTGCAGCGGCGCGCGCTCGTGCATCGATCCGACGACGATGTGCTCGCTGCAGCCGCGCGGCACCGTGCAGGTCGACTGCCACAACACCTGCCAGGCGCCGATCAGCGGAACGTGCACCGGCACGACGCCTGGCGCGTGCCGCGATCTCGACAGCGCGGGGGACCTGACGACGTGCGGCCTCGGCGCGTGCCAGCGTACGATCCAGCGCTGCATCGGCGGTCTTCCGCAGATCTGCACGCCCGGCACCCCGTCGGTCGAGGTGTGCAACGGGATCGACGACGACTGCGACGGCACCGCCGACGACGGCTCGGGCGCCTCGCTCTGCCCGGCGGCTGCGAACGCCTCGACCTACACCTGCGCGGCGGGCACGTGCTCGTTCACGTGCAACAGCACGCACGTCGATCTGAACATGTCGTACGCCGACGGATGCGAGTGCGCCGACGACACGCACGGCAACGCGTGCAGCGGCGCGACCTCGCTCGGCAGCATCAGCGCGGGCGGCTCGACGACGGTGAGCGGGCGAACCGCGCCCAGCGGCGAAGAGGACTGGTTCAGCGTGTCGTTCCCGAACACCGGTCGCGGTGGGTCGCAGGGCAACCCGCAGATCCGGCTGACCGGCACGGGCGCGAGCAACTTCGTGATCGACTTCTTCACGGCGTGCGGCAGTGCCGCGAGCTGCGGCAGCGGCAGCGCCAGCGGTGGCAGCTCGTACACGTTCATCGACAATCAGTCGACGCCCGGTCCGCGGCAGTGGTCTGGATCGCACTCCGCGTCGTGGCCCTCGACGATCGTGTTCCGGGTGCGACGTCTGACGGCGACCACCGACTGCGCGGCGGCGTCGTACACGGTCGCGATCTCGCGCTGACGCGCGGCGTCGCTCAGGAGCTGCAGGAGAGCATCGAGCAGCCGGCGCGGTGGCGAGCCCACTCGGGCCGCTTCTCGGCGTACTGCTCGTGGCCCGGCTGCTCGTCGTAGGGGCGGCGCATCACGTCGAGGATCTCCTCGAGCGTCGAGGCGTCGCCCTGCTCGGCGCGGTCGATCGCGAGCTGGGCCAGGTAATTGCGCAACACGTACTTGGGGTTCGTCGTGTTCATGCGGGCGCGCCGCTCGTCCGCGCGAGCATCATCGTCGTCGCGCGCGCGCGCGGCGTGGCGGCGCAGCCATCCCGCGATGCGCTCGGTCCGCTCGGGCGTGAGCGCGTCGGGCGCGTAGTAGGCGTCGCGCAGCGGCGCGAGGAGCGCGTCGTCGGGCGCGCTCGCGTCGAGGGGAACGTCGGCGAGGCGGCGGAAGAAGATCGTCATGTCGGTCTCGAGCTCGCCGAGCATCGCGTAGAGATCGTCGACCAGCGGCTCGTCGTCCTCGCGCAGCTCGCGGAGGCCGAGCTTCGCCGCGATCATGCGCGCGTGCTCGCGCGCGAAGGTGTCGGCGTAGACCGCGAGCGCCTCCTCGAGCGGCTCGGCCGCGCCCACCAGCGGCAGCAGCGCCTCCGCGAAGCGCGCGAGGTTCCAGAGCGCGATGCGCGGCTGGTGCCCGAACCGATAGCGGCGCCCCGATGCGTCGGTGGTGTTCGGCGTCCAGTCGGGATCGTAGGCGTCGATCCAGCCGTAGGGGCCGTAGTCGATCGTGAGCCCGAGGATCGACATGTTGTCGGTGTTCATCACGCCGTGCACGAAGCCGACGCGCATCCAGTGCACGACCATGATCGCGGTGCGTCGCGCGATCTCCTCGAGCCAGCGCACGCAGAGATCCGCGGACGGAGGGCCTTCGGGCGCGAGCTCGGCGCGGAGCTCGGGGAAGTGGGTCTCGATCGCGTAGCGCGCGATCGCGCCGAGCACCTCGTGCTCGCCGCGCGACGCGAAGATCTCGAAGCTGCCGAAGCGCAGGAACGAGGGTGCGACGCGGCACACGATCGCGCCGGGCTCGGGGGCCGCGCGCCCGTCGTAGAACATGTCGCGCACCACCGCGTCGCCGGTCACGACGAGCCCGAGCGCGCGCGTGGTCGGCACGCCGAGGTGGTGCATCGCCTCGCTGCAGAGCAGCTCTCGCACCGACGAGCGCAGCACCGCGCGTCCGTCGCCGCGGCGCGAGTAGGGCGTCGGCCCGGCGCCCTTGAGCTGCACCTCCCAGCGCTCGCCGCGGCGGTTCAGCACCTCGCCGAGCGTGATCGCGCGACCGTCGCCGAGCTGTCCCGCCCAGTTGCCGAACTGATGGCCGCCGTAGCACGCGGCGTAGGGCTGCATGCCGGGCAGGACTCGGTTGCCGCCGATCACGTCGGCGAGCTCCTGGCTCGCGCACGCGGCGGGCGGCAGGTCGAGCAGCTCGGCGACCTCGCGCACGCACGCGATCAGCTTCGGCGACGCGACCGGCGTCGGCGCCACGCGCGAGAAGCACGCGCCGCGCACCTGGCGCCGCTCGTTGCGGAGCTCGGGGTCGCCCGGGAGCGCGCGCACGAAGCTGTCGCCCCACACCAGAGAGTCGAGCGGGCCGCCGTCCATCCTGCGCGTGTGGAGCCGCGGCGGCGGATGCGCCAGGTGATCCCGAGAGAAAGCCGCGCTCCCGCAGCCACTCGCGTGCGGCGCCGCGCGTCGTGTCCATGTGGTGCGACGGGGCGGCGGGCTTGCCGCCCGCGCGATCCGTGACACGGGGCAGGCGGGAACGATGGAGCTCTGGCAAGCACTGATCCTCGGCATCGTCGAAGGGCTCACCGAGTACCTGCCGGTGAGCTCGACGGGGCATCTCCTGGTCGTGCAGCGCATGCTCGGCATCCCCGAGAGCGACGCGGCGAACGCGTACGCGATCGCGATCCAGGCGGGCGCGATCGTCGCGGTGCTGGGCTTGTATCGGCGGCGCGTCGCGCAGATGGCGCTCGGCGTCGCGGGGCGAGACGCGCCGGGCGCGAAGCTCGCGATGTGCGTCGTGGTCGCGTTCGTGCCGGCGGCGATCGTCGGGCTCGCGCTCGACGACATCATCGAGGGCTACCTGTTCGGGCCCTGGCCGATCGTCGCGGCGTGGGTCGTCGGGGGCCTCGTCATCCTGTGGTTCGCGCGGCGGAAGCCCGGCGCCGAGGGGCTTGCGATCGAGGGCCTGACGTGGCGCTCCGCGCTGATCATCGGCGCGATCCAGTGCATCGCGATGTGGCCCGGTGTCAGCCGGAGCCTGGCGACGATCCTCGGCGGCGTGCTGGTCGGCCTCTCGCTGCCGGCCGCGGTCGAGTTCTCGTTCCTGCTGGGCCTCGTGACGCTCGGGGCGGCGACCGCGTACAAGACCTTGCAGCACGGGGACACGATGCTCGAGGCGTACGGCCCGCTGGCGATCGCGGTCGGGTTCGTCGCCGCGTGGCTCGCCGCGATCGCGTCGGTGCGCTTCATGGTCGCGTGGCTGAACGAGCGCGGGCTCGGCCTCTTCGCGTGGTGGCGCTTCGGCGCCGCGGCGGTGGTCGCGACGATGGTGCTCGCCGGGCTGCTCTGAGGGCGCGGATCACTTGGATCGAGTCATTCGTCGAGGCGCCTGCGAGGTGTCGGGGGGCGCGGTCCGTAGGTCCTCGGCTCCCTGAGCACGGCGGGCTGCCGCCGGAGATCGGTGTGGCTTCGGCGAGCGGGGCGTCGATCGGAGCGCTCGCTTCGCGCGCGTCCGCCCGACCTTCGCGTGCTCGGCACGAGCCTCGGACTGCCCCGCCGCGCGAGGTCGCCGAGGACCCACGGCCCGCGCCTGCTGACCACGGTGGGCGACGAGCGAGCAGCCGGATCGCTGCCCGTGGTTGGATGGTGGCTGGCGATCGACCGAGCCTCGAGGCTCGGCCGATACGCGTCGAGCAGCGCGCGCGCTCCGCGCGCCCGACTGCGAACGATCGTGCGCGTGCGATCGGAACGCGTAACTCGGCTCGTGCGTCGTGCGCCCCCGCGTACGAAGCGAGTGATGCCGATCAGCCCGACTGCGGGCTGCTCTGAGCTGGATGCGAAGCGCGCGCGTGGTAGCGTCGCGGTCATGAGCGAAGAAGGCGGGTCGTCGCCCTGGAAGTGGATCGGTATCGGCTGTGGCGTGCTCGCGCTGATCGGCGTGTGCTTGCTCGGGAGCTGCGTCGCGTGCGGCGGCATGGGCGCCGTGGGGGTCTTCGCGGCCCTCGAGGCGCCCGCCAACGAGGCGAAGGGCCTGCTCGCCGACGTGCGCGGCCAGCGCTTCGATGCGGCGTACGGGCGCATGAGCCCGACCTACCAGGCGAGCCACGACGCCGCGGCGTTCACCGCGCAGGTCCAGGCCATCCCCGCGCTGACGTCGATGACCGACGACACGATCTCGCAGCGCAACGTCAGCGGCGCGACGGCACGGATGAGCGGCACCCTGCAGACGCCGACCGGCGACGTGCCCGTCGCGTTCGCGCTGTCGCAGCTCGGCGAGCGCTGGGTCGTCGACTCGATCGACGTCGCCGGCGCGACGATCCCGTAGTCAGGGTGCGGCTCGCCCTCGAGCGGCCAGCGGATCGCGGCCCTGCGCGAGCGCGACGATCGCGTCGGGGAGCTGCGCGAGCTCGATCTCGGTGTCGAGACGCGCGCACGCGGCCGCGAGCGCCTCTCGCCCCGGTGCGCACACGGCTTCGGGCGCGCCGAGCTCGACGTAGCGCCGCAAGCGATTCGACAGGTTGATCACGCTGCGGTACGCGCAGCTCAGCGGCGGCTCGATGAGCCCACCCTCGCGCGCCTCGACGTCGGCCTCGTCGATCAGACCCTCTTCCGCGAGCAGCTTCTCGAGCGGATCGCAGTACGGCCACCTCCCCGATGCCTCGAGCGCGAGCAGCTCCGCGCGGCGCGCTCGCGCGGCGGTCCGGCTCTCGTCTGCCGAGAGCACCAGCCACCGGCGATGGAAGGGCGGAACGACCATCACCACCGCGCGTTCCGGCTCGCCTTCTGCGCGCGCGTTCGGGATCGCCAGCTCGATGTGACCCCAGCGCTCGGCGCGATCGTCGTGCGCGATTCGCGCGAGGTCGCCGGCGCTCCAGCCCACCGCTCCGAAGATGCGCTCGCAGCACAGCCCGCGCGCCTCCGGCAGGTACGTCCGACCGTTGTACGACTCCGGGGTCTCGACCGCGCCGCTCGAGCGCGCGCGCAGTGCTTGATCGTCGAGCCACATGCGAGGGAACGATACGCCGCAGCGCGCGCGAGGATCCCTCGGGTCGTCAGGGCGCGAAGTTCTGGATCGCCCAGACCTGACCGCTGGCCGTCTCGTGGAAGCCGCACGCGACGCGGCCGAACGACGGGTTGGTCATGTTGATGTAGTGGCCGTGCTCGGAGAACGGCTCGCCGGGGCCCTCGTCCCACATCTGCTGCAGGCAGAGCCCGATCGTCTGATCGACGCTGGCGTAGCCAGGGCACTCGTTCTGTCCGTTGCCGCCGGGCGAGCAGATGCCGTCGCGGAACCCCGAGTGCGGCGTGCGCGTGCTGTCGTACTCGGCGTGCATCGCCGCGCAGGCCTCGCCGTCGCTCCAGCGCGCGAGGGGCGGCAGGCACTGGCACTCCCAGCGAAACTGGTTGATGCGATCGACGCAGTCCTGGATCGGATCGCCGGTGCTCGGCAGGCGCGCCGGCCGGCAGTCGGGGAGCGGCGCGTCGAGCGCACCGCCGGCGCACGCCGCGGACGTGCCGCTGTCGACCGTCGGCGTGGTCGCATCGACGTCGGCGATGCGCGCGTCCACGG
>JALYRN010000865.1 GCA_030855295.1 Myxococcota bacterium
GCGCGGCTTCGTCGCTCTGCGCGAGGCGGCGCGCGGCGAGCGCGGCGAGACGGGCGAGGCTCCTCCGGGGCTGCGGCCGTAGATCGGTCCGCTCCGCCGCGGCCCGCGCGATCTGCAGCGCGTCCGTCCAGCGCGCTTCGAGCCCCGCGAGCAGCGCCTCCACCGTTCCGAGATCGACGAGCGCTTCGGGCTGCGCGCCAGCGCGCGCCCTCGCGACCGTCTCACGCGCCGCATCGTCGTCTCCCAGCGCGAGCAGGATCATCGCGCGCGTCGCGAGCGCCGCGACTCGGAACCGGGCGCCCATGCTGCCGTGGTCGAGCCAACCCGATGCGAGCACGCCGTCGACGATCGCGAGCGCGCGTGCGGCATCGCCGCTCTCCAGCGTCGCGACCGCGGCCGAGAGCGCGAACGCCGCTCGATACGCGCCGAGCGTGCGAGCTCGGGTGCACAGCGCCTCGAAGCGGATGCGCGCACCGGCCGCGTCGCCCTCCTCGAGCGCTGCTCGCGCGGCGAGCGCCTCGCGGCTCATCGCGGGAAGCCGTGCGAGCGCGATCGCGCGAGGCCCCGTCATCGTCGCTCCGATCAACAGCCCCAGCGCCATCGTCGCGAGTGCGAAGACGAGCTCGCCTCGATGCAGGAGCCAGAGCGCCGCGAGGAGGTGCGCGGCGAGCAGCGCGACGAGCGCGAAGCGCCTCGCGCGATCGGCGCTGCGCGGCACCGGTACGAGGTCGGGTGGCAGTCGGACGGGGCTCATCGCGTCGCCGGGTCGGGAGCTCTCGACCTTCATACGCTCCGATCGAGAGCGCCTCTCCCCCGGCGCGCCCGAGCTTCAGCGGCCGCGGTGGAGGTCGCCGCCGTCGAGCTCGCGCTTGACGCCGACCTTCGGCGGCTCGCCGGTGACGATGCCCTTCATCACGCGGAACGCGGCGACCGCGCGCGGCACGGTGCCCTTGAAGTACGTCGCGTGCTCGGCGTCCACCTCGATCAGCACGATGCGCGGATCGTCGGGGCCGCCGTTGCGCGCGCCGCCCTCGTCACCGAGCCACGCGCGCCAGTCGGCCTGATATCGCTCGCGGATGACGCTCCGGTCCTGCACCAGACGAGCACGTCCGTTGACCGAGACCCACTCGCGCGTGGAGTCGTCGTAGTACGCGAGCGTGATCGTGGGATCGGCGCGTAGGTCCGCGACGGTCTCGCTCTCGAGCGTGGTCATGAACCACAGATCGACGTCCTCGCGCTTGGCCTGCGTCGACATCGGACGTGCTGCCATCGCGCCGCTGGGCATGCGCGTGATCATCATCGCGATCTCGATCTTCTCGATCAGCCCGTGGAGCTCGGCGAGCTTCTGCTCCTGAGACGGCTCGCTCGCCTCGCGCTGCTTCTGGTCGGTCTTCGACGTCATCTCGTCCTCCTCGTGGCGGCGATGTGGTGACGCGGCAGCGCGCGACAAGGCACGACGTGCGTGTCCGAGGAACGAGTGACGGAACGTCAGGTGTGCACGTGCTGCGCGTGCGAGCGCAGCCGAAGGGATGTGCCGGCGCTCGAGCCGCCACTGCGAGTCGCGCCAAGTGATGCGAAGTTATGGGGGGTCGGCCGGAGCCGCCTAGAAAGCGCCTTCTTCCGGGGGGTTACGAGGGCGGTGCGTGTCCCCCGGATCTGCACCCCGGATCTGCAGTGCCGCGAACACGGCTCGTCAGGGGGTGAGGAGCGGGTCGTCGCACTCGCCGCCGATCACGAGCTCGACGACGGTGGAGCCGAGCCGGGTTCCGTCGCCGCGGAACACCACTTCGAGCAGCACGCGCCGGGGCGGGCCGGGCATCGTGACGCCGCCGCGCACGTCGAGCTGGAACAGCACGCGGGTGCCGGTCTGGACGCCGCGGAACTCGCCGGCCTCGCGCGCGACCTCGCGTACGCCGGTGCTCGGCTCCGCCGAGACGGCCAGCACCGAGCCCACGAGCTCGCGCGGATCGATGCCGTCGGTCGGATCGGGATCGACGAGCACGGTGTCGATGACGTCGAACTCGATCACGTCGGCGAACTGCGCGATCGCGTCGATCACGCTCTCGCTGAGGCGCTCGCCGCGGCGTCCGATGTCGAACACCAGCGGCCTGCCCTCGGCGTCGATCGCGCCCGTCGCGTCCGCGAGCGCGGCGAGGTGGTCGCGGCCCGCGCCGCCGGGGGGACCGGAGTAGAGCCCGATCACGCGGATGCCGCCGGCCTCGAGCGCGGCGGTGGCCTCGTCGAAGGTGTGCGCGACGTCGGCGACCGAGGGGCACGCGTCGGGCGCGGAGTACGGGTTCACGCCGCGGGGCCCGTTGTGGAACGGGGCGTCGGAGAACATGAGCACGATCGGCACGGCGTCGGTGCGGAAGCAGGGGTAGCCGAAGCCGCCCCCGGGACATCCGAACGACGCCGGCACCCACGTGCCCACGCCCTCGCCGGTCGCGATCTGGTAGGCGGCCTCGACCTGCGCCTCGATGTCGTCGGCGCCGTTGCCGAGCGCGATCGAGTCGAGCCCGACCTGCACGCGCGCGAGGTCGTCGGTGACCGGCGTGTGGAGGCGGAACGGGCTGTCGCCCGCGGAGGCAGTGCCGCAGCCCTCGACGGGGAAGTCGGCGAAGCTGGTCACGCCCAGGCGCGAGTCCGCGATCGTGCGCTGGATGGCGGGCGCGATCCGATCGCGGAGGTCGCGACGGATCCGATCGAGCTCGTCGCTCATCGTGCCGGTCGTGTCGACCGCGAACACGATGTCGGCGCGCGCGAGCACGACGTCGGTCGCGAGCGGCAGATCGATGATGCCGCCGTCCGGGGGGAGCTCGAGGCACGGAATGCTCGCGTCCGTGCCCGCGTCCATGCCGGCGTCGACGGTGGCGTCGGGCACGTCGAGCCCGGTCTTCGCGCCGCATCCCACGAGCGCGATCGCGAGCGCGATCGGAACCACCGGACCAGAGAACGTGCGCACGACCCAGGTTGCGCTGCGCGCGAGCGAGCGTCGACTGGCGTGATGGGCAGGTCCGCGCTCGACGGATGGCGGGTGAGAGCCACCGGCATCGCCGATGCCGTTCGGAGCCCGCGCGCCCAGTCGCGCATCCGGCGCTGCGAGTGCGCGGCCCGCTGCAGTACGATGGGCTCCGAGGCATCGATGCGCGACATGTCGAACGGAAAGCTCGTGGCGCTGCTCGCCGCGCTCGGCGCGCTCGGTGCCGGTTGCGCGGGTGAGCTCGGCGGCGACGTGGACGGTGGCGGTGACGTGGACGGCGGCGGCGCTCGATCCGACGCCGCGATCGATCCGCGGGATGCCGACGGCGGCGTCGATCCGATCGACGAAGGGCCGGCGGTGATCGGGCTCGTGCTCTTCGACGCGAGCAGCGGCGACGTGCTCGCGGAGGTAGAGCCCGGGGCTTCCGTCGAGATCGCGCGGCTCGCGTGCCACTGCGTGCGCGCGCGCGCGGTGCTCGGAGAGGAGCCGGTCGGCAG
>JALYRN010000866.1 GCA_030855295.1 Myxococcota bacterium
GCGCGAGCGGGCGCGTCCGCCGGAGCTGCCGCAGCCGCGGGCGCGTCGGCGGGCTCGCGGCGCGTGAAGAACGGACAGCCCGGCAGCAGGGTCATCGCCCCGAGCGCGAGAAGGACGACCCACCCGGTCGCTCGATTGCGCATGTCGCTGGCCTCGATTTCGATGGGGACCGAAACGCGGCCCCCGTCGGGGACGTCGTGTAGCAGAGGGCGTCGCCGTCGCAAAGAGCGCGTTGCGGTATGCTCGTCGCGGAGGAGGCCTGGATGTCGGCTCGATCGGTGCGCGCTTGGTCGGGGCTGGTGGTGATCGCGGCGCTGGCGACGAGCGCGGGCTGCGACGGAACCCTGAGCGGCGTGCCAGCGCCCGACGCGCGGATCGCGCCCCGTGACGGCGGGCCGGTGGGCGATCGCGACGGCGCGACGATCGGGATCGACGCCAGCGGCGTCGACGGCGGACGCGACGACGGGGGCATGGTCGACGCGACGGTGCCGATCGACGTCGGCCCGGACGATCCGTGCGCGACCGTGACGTGCGGCGCGAACGCGCGCTGCGAGCCGGCGACCGCGGCGTGTGTGTGCGTCGAGGGCTTCGTCGACATGGGCGCGGGCTGCGTCGCGCTGCCGGCCGGCGATCCCGCGGGGCGGACCGCGACCGAGGTGTGCGCGCAGTGGGCCGCGGGGCACGTCGAGAATTCCAGCGATCCGTGGACCGAGGTGCCGGGCGACATGTGCGCCGCGGGCACGATGCCGCGCGAGGCGCTCGACGACACGGTGCGGCGCGTGAGCCTGTTCCGGTGGCTGGTCGGCCTGCCGCCCGTCACCGACGATCCCGCGCAGCACCCGAACGATCAGGCGTGCGCGGTGATGATGTACCGGAACGGCGCGCTCGATCACACGCCGCCGATGAGCTGGGACTGCTGGACGATGGCGGGCTCGACCGGCGCGGGCTCGTCGAACCTGGCGCTCGGCGTCGGCTCGCCGGGGCAGGCGATCGATCTCTACATGGACGACAGCGGCGTGCCGAGCCTCGGGCATCGGCGATGGATCCTGAACGGGCCGCTGTCGCGGGTCGGGATCGGGTTCGCGGGCAACGCGCAGTGCCTCGGGGTCTTCGATCGATCGGGCTCGAGCGATCGGATGTGGACGTCGTGGCCGAACCCCGGGCCGGTGCCCTCGGCGGCGATCCGCGGCGAGTGGTCGTTCCAGTCGAACCGCATCGCGATGGGCTCGGCGACGGTCAGCGTGGTGCGCGTCGGCGACGGGATGACGCTGCCGGTCACGGTGGGCCATCCGCCCGACGGCTACGGGCCGAGCACGGTGTCGTGGCAGCCGATGGGATGGCGCGCCGAGGTCGGGCAGCGCTACCGGATCACGATCGACGGCATCGCGGGCGGGCCGATCACGTACGAGGTCGAGCCGGTGACCTGCTGAGCCGTCACACGCCGTGACACTCGTGTTTTTGTGGCCCCCCGCGCGATGTAACACCGCGTGTTACATTTCTCTTGACGCGTCTCACGGCGTGACACATAACGTCGGCTGTGAGCGATGACACCCGAGACGACGACGCGACACCGCCCGAGGCGGAGGAGACGCAGGAGCGCGCGAAGAAGGAGCGCGTGCTCCACACGCGGGTCCCCGCGGTGCTCGAGTCGGAGCTCAAGCGGCTCGCGACCAATCTCAGGATGCCGGTCTCGAACCTGGTGCGCGCGATCCTCGAGGACGCGCTCGACGCGGTCGACGCGGTCGGCCAGCGCGCCGAGGGCGAGCTCCACGGCATCGCCGAGCGCCTGCGCACCCAGCGCGACGCGCTCCGCAGCACCGCGGCCAAGCCGTCCGTGCGCACCGAGGATCCGACGGCTCGCTGCCCCGAGACCAGCGACGCGCTCGAGGGCGTCATCGGATTCCAGGCGCTCGTCCTCGCGTCCGACGCGGGCTGCACCGTGTGCGGCCGCGCGCTCCCGAAGGGCACCAAGGCCTGCCGCGGCGTGCGCGAGGAGTCGGGCCCGAAGCTCCTGCTCGCCCGCGACTGCACGCTCGTCCCCTCCGAGGGCGAGATCTGAATCGTTCCCCATCCACCAAGGAGAAGAAGAGCCATGACGAACCAGGACCAGGATCGCGACAACACGATCGAGCAGGCCGTGCAGGGCGTCGCGCGCATCGGGCGGCTGTGGGCCGTCTACGGCCTCGAGGTCGGCCGCGCCGCGCTGCGCACCAGCGCCGAGACGCTGAAGACCACGTCCGAGATCCTCGGCGACGTCGTCAAGAAGATCGACGAGCGCAAGCCGGGCGCGACCGACGACCAGGCCGCCTGATCTTCACCGGCCCGCGAGCCACATGCGCGCGCGCATTCCGAGCTCGGTGGTGTAGCCCACCTCGACGTGCCGGACGCCGCCGCTGCGGTCGACGTAGAAGCTGGTCGGGAAGGCGCTGACGCCCCAGCGCGCCGCGATGGTGCCGCGCGGGTCGGCGACGACTCGGACCTCGCCGAGGTCCGTCTCGTCGTCGATCCACGCGCGCACCTGATCGACGTCGCCCGACTGCGTGGCGATCGCGATGACGTCGTGGTCGCGCGCGAGCGCGACGAGGTTGGGCTCCTCGGCCTCGCAGACGCCGCACCAGCTCGCGAGGAAGTGCACGAGCACCGGGCGCTCGCGCGGGGCGACGTCGCGCACGAGCTCGCCGCTCAGGTCTGCTGCGTCGATCGAGGGCGCCGGGCCGCCGGCGACCGAGCGGGTCTGCCAGCCGCGGATCGCGAGGACGATCGCGATCACGATCACGATCTCGAGCAGCCAGCGACGCCAGCGCGGGCGCGCGCGCTCGGGAGGCTTCGGCTCGCTCATCACCCCAGGTATAGCTAGATTCGAGCGGGTGGACGATTCGCGCGGCTCTCGGCTCGGGACGATCCGCGGGGCGCCGAACGCCGACACGATGCTGCGCGCCCTCGATGGGCAGCCGCGCATCGACGAGCACGCGGCGCGCGAGGCGTGGTCGTCGCTGGTGCCGGGGCTCGCGCTGATGCCAGCGAAGAGCGCGAGCGCCGCGGGCTATCGGCTCTTCTGGACCGGGCGCGGCGAGAACGGATTCCGCGACTTCGTCTCGGAGCCCGGCGCGCACCTGATCATCGGGCGTCACGGCGCGGCCGACATCGTGCTCGGCGGGGATGGCGAGCTCTCGCTGCGGCACCTGATCGTGCTGCCCGCGCGCGGGAGCGACGGCGCGCCGGCCATGCGGCTGGTCGACCTGATGGGGTCGATGGCGATGTTCCTCGACGACGACGCGCCGCAGCGATCGCTGCTCGCCGAGGGGCCCTTCGTGGTGCGGCTCGGGCGCTACGTGATCGGTGGGTTCCCGATCGGGCCGGGCGTCGGCGCGCCGCCGAACGATCTGCCGATCGCGGCGCGGATCGACGCATCGCAGCCGGCGCCGATCGCGGCCGCGCAGGAGCGCCCGCCGCCGCCGTCGATCGGCGGTCCGTAC
>JALYRN010000867.1 GCA_030855295.1 Myxococcota bacterium
CTCGCGCAGCAGCCGCGCCGCGAGCACCGTCACCGGCTCGCCCGCGCTGCCGGTGCCGAGCACCAGCGCGATCAGCTCTTCGTCGCTGAGGGCCTCCGTCCCGACGCGGCGCAGCCGCTCGCGCGGGCCTTCCTGGAGCGACGTCTTGCTCTCGTGCGACATGCGAGCGCCCTTCGCAGGCGGCGTGCCGGTCGGCGGACCGAGAATGTGCGAGGGAATCGCGGGGTCGAGCGGCGGAGTGGCGGGCGGAAGGGTGGCGGCCGCCGGAGGGGGATGGTACGAGCGGCGCCCGATGGCCCTCGATCGCCGGCGCCTCGCGTTCGTGGGGATGTGGATCGCCGCGATCGCGACGATGCTCGTCATCTACGTGACGCAGGAGGGCGCGCCCGATCCGCGATCGCGCAGCGCGACCGACGTCCCGGTGCGAGGGCCGGACGAGCGCGCCGAGGGAGCGATCCCGAGCGCGCCGCCGCGCGCGCCCGAGCCCGGACCGCCGCGGCAGTTCCGGCACGATCGCCGCTCGACCGGGCGCAGCCCCTACGCGGGTCCGGCGTCGTCGGAGCTCGCGTGGAGCCTCGGGACCGGCGGTCACGTCAGCGCGCAGCCGGTGATCGGGGACGACGGCACGATCTACGTCGGGTCCCACGATCATCACCTCTACGCGATCTCGCGGGAGGGCGAGCTGCGGTGGCGGCGCGATCTCGGCGCGCCGATCTACTCGACCGCGGCGCTCGCGGACGGGCGCGTGTACGTCGGCTCGGACGCCGACTTCTTCTTCGCGATCGACGCGCAGAGCGGCGAGGTGCTCTGGCACCTGCGCACCGACGACGACGCGGACACCGGGATCGCGATCGCGCCCGACGGGACGCTGGTGTTCGGCGCGGGCTCGGACGTGTTCGCGGTCGATCCCGAGGGCACCGTGCGGTGGCGCTTCCGTACCGGGCTGAAGATCTTCTCGACGCCGGCGATCGACGACGACGGAACGATCTACGTCGGCTCGCAGGACGATCATCTCTACGCGATCGCGCCCGACGGACGGATGCGCTGGCGCTACCACGCGCGCGACGACGTCGACGGCAGCCCGGTGATCGGCGACGACGGAACGATCTACGTCGGCAGCGACGGCGAGCGCGTGCACGCGGTGCGGCGCGACGGAACGCTGAAGTGGTCGGCGGACGTGGAGGGCGACGTGCGCGCGCCGGTCGGGCTCGGCCTGGACGGCGCGGTGTACGCGAGCGTGTTCGCGCCGCGCCCGCGGCTGGTCGCGCTCGACGCCGAGACCGGGCACGAGCGCTGGAGCTTCGCGACGAGCGCGAGCGACTCGGGCGGCAACGTCTCGAGCGGAGCGCTGGTCGATCGCGACGGCAACCTCTACTTCGGCGCCGACGACGACTTCGTGTACTCGCTCGATCCGAGCGGGCGCATGCGGTGGTTCTTCCGCACGCACGGCAACATCGACTCGGAGCCGGTGCTCTCGCCGGAGGGGCTGCTGATCGTCGGATCGGACGACGATCACGTGTACGCGATCCGGGCGGCGAGCGGCGCGGCCGCCATCGAGTAGGATCTGCGCTCATGCGGATCCTCTACGGCGTGGTCGGCGAGGGGATGGGGCACGCGATGCGATCGCGCGTCGTGCTCGATCACCTCGTCTCGCAGGGACACGAGCTCGAGATCATGGCGTCGGGGCGCGCCGTCGACTTCTTGCAGAAGAAGTTCGTGACGAGCGAGGTCAACCGCATCCACGGTCTGCACATCGTCTACGAAGAGAACCGCGTGCGGCGCGGCAAGACGCTCTTCCAGAACGTGCTGCAGGGCACGACCGCGCTCCCGAAGCAGATCGCGGCGTACTTCGAGCTGATCGGGGACTTCGCGCCGCAGTGCGTGATCAGCGACTTCGAGTCGTGGACGTACTTCTACGCGAAGGCGCACCGGCTGCCGGTCTTCAGCATCGACAACATGCAGGCGCTCAACCGCTGCGTGATCGACGAGGACGCGATCGCGGGGCACCGCGCGGACTTCGAAATCGCGAAGGCGTTCGTGAAGAGCAAGCTGCCCTTCTGCGACTGGTACCTGATCACGACGTTCTTCGAGCCGGCGGTCCGGAAGGAGCGCACGTCGGTCCACAAGCCGATCCTGCGGCCCGAGATCCTCGAGGCGAAGGTGAGCCGCGGCGAGCACCTGCTCGTGTACCAGACCGCCGAGGGGCACGAGGAGCTCGCCGAGACGCTGCAGCGCACCGGGCTCGAGTGCCGCGTGTACGGCATGCGGCGCTCGATCACCGAGGAGCAGGTCGAGGGCAACCTGCGCTACCGGCCGTTCAGCGAGGCGGGCTTCATCGAGGACCTCGCGACGTCGCGCGCGGTGATCGCGGGGGGCGGGTTCACGCTGATGGGTGAGGCGGTGTACCTGCACAAGCCGATGCTCTCGGTGCCGGTCGGCGGGCAGTTCGAGCAGGTGCTGAACGGGCGCTATCTGGAGAAGCTCGGGTACGGGCGGTTCGCGCCGTCGCTCGAGGATCCGAAGGTGATTTTCGATTTCGTCGATGCGATTCCGTCGTGCGAGGAGAAGCTCGCGTCGTACGAGCAGCACGGCAACGAGGCGCTGCTGACGGAGCTCGACGGGCTGCTCGATCGCGCGGCGGCCGGGGTCTGATCAGGCGCGCGGCGCGCTCTCGGGCGAGGGCTCGGGCGGCGGGCCCTCGACCGGCGCGAGGGGGACCGGCGTGCGCCGGCGGGTGACCAGCCAGATGCCGGTGAACACCAGCGCGGCGGTGACGAGCACGCGCGAGCTGACGATCTCGCCGAGGAAGAACCACGCGAGGATCGCGGCGACGACCGGCTGGAGATAGATGTAGATCGCGACCATCGACGAGGTCGCGAAGCGCAGCGCCCACGCGTTCGCGAGGTACGTGAACACCGTCGGCACGAGCACGATGAAGATCACGAGGGCCCACGTGCCGGGCGAGAGCGAGGGCGCCTGCGCGATCAGCGAGGGAGCGCCGATCGGGATCGCGAGCAGCGCACCGACGAAGAAGCCGAGCGCCACGACGCGCACCGAGCCGTGGCGCGCGACGAGGTTGCGCACCAGCACGAGATAGAACGCGTACGCGAGCGCGTTGAGCAGCACGAGCAGATCGCCGAGCGCGCCGCGCCCGCCGAGCTCCACCGCGGCCCCGCCGACGAGCCACAGCACGCCCGCGAACGCGATCACCACGCCGACGATCGACAGCACGTGCGCGCGCTCGCGTCGCAGCACGATCGCGACCAGCACGGTGAACACCGGAATGGTCGCGACGAGGACCGTCGCGTTCACCGCGGTCGTCCGCTGCAGGCCGTAGAGGAACAGCACCTGGTTGCCGAAGATCCCCAGGCACGCGCAGCCCGCGATCGCGAGCACGTCGCGCGCGGGAATCGGCTTGGTTCCGGGATCGCGCCGCGCGAACGCGAGCGCCGCGAATACTGCGGCTGC
>JALYRN010000868.1 GCA_030855295.1 Myxococcota bacterium
GCCATGCAGTGCACACGCCCGCGTCCGCGCCGCGCAGGCGCCACGCCGCCAGCCCGAGCAGCGCGATCGCGAGCCCCGACGCCAGCGCGCCGAAGCCCCGCACCAGGTGCGTCCACGCGACGAACGAGTAGGGCTCGCCGTCGTCCCACCCGTCGAGGCCGGCCTGCACGTAGGACCACGCGTCGCCGTGCTGCGCGGCCTCCTCGCGCGCCTCGTCGATCCCGCCGAGGAAGGTCCACTTCAGCGCGATCGCGAGCTCGTACATCACGGGCCCATAGGTCGTGGTCTGCGGGCGCCAGTCGTCCTGCGTCAGGCCGCGCCACTCGATCGCGGCCGCCTCCCACATCACGAAGCCGCGCTCGTCGGGATGGAAGAGGAAGGGCGCGCCCCACTGCACGGTCGACAGCCGCGCGCCGGTGCCGAGCAGCGTGGCGACGAGGATCGCGATCATCGCGCCCCGATCGGTCCTCCACGCCTTCCGCACGGGGCGCATCCTATCCGGGCGCCAGTCATGCGCATCTCGGAAGAGCCGATGCTTGGCGACCGCTGCGGGAGTGCTCGGTCCGGAGGGACCGGACCGGAGCGCGCCCGGCGCGCGGAGGGTAGGTCCCGGAGCGACCGAGCCGATGCTTGGCGACCCGGCGGGATGCGCTACACCTCGGCCTTCGAATGGACGGGACCGTGGGAAGCTCCGAGCCCCCGGTGAGCGCCGGCGCTCGCTGCGTGATCTGCGAGGGCACGCGCCGTCGCCCTCGCTTCGGTGCGCGCACGCTGCCCTGGGTGGTGGAGTGCGACGAGTGCGGGCTCGCGTTCGCCGACCCGCAGCCGTCGGACCAGGAGCTCGCCGCGATCTACGACGAGCACTACT
The DNA here is from genome assembly GCA_030855295.1 of Myxococcota bacterium. Lineage (GTDB taxonomy): Bacteria > Myxococcota_A > Polyangia > Polyangiales > Sandaracinaceae > Sandaracinus. The sequence goes on from JALYRN010000868.1 coordinate 869, forward strand.
ACGAGCAGTTCGGCTTCGTCGAAGGCCCCGACACCTCGGACGCCGCGCTCGCGCGCACCAAGAAGGCCACCTACGGCAGCGTGCTCGACGTCGCGATGCCCGAGCTCCGCTCGTCCGCGCGCGAGACGAATCGGCGCCTGCTCGACGTCGGCTGCGGGCTCGGCTTCTCGCTCCTCGCCGCGAAGGAGCGGGGCTTCGACGCGATCGGCCTCGACCCGCTCGCCCCCGCCGATCCCGCGGCGCGCCCGGGCCGCCGCGTGATCCCGGGCACGCTCGAGACGTTCCGGTCCGATGCGCCGTTCGACGTCGTCTCGATGATCGACGTGATCGAGCACGTGCGCGATCCCGTCGCGTCGATCCGCCTCGCCGCGGAGCTGCTCGCACCCGGCGGCGTGCTCGCGCTCGCGACCAACGACAGCTCGAGCGCCGGCGCGCGGCTGCTCGGCCCGCGCTGGACCCACTACCACCGCGCGCACCTCTGGTTCTTCACGCCCGCGACCCTCTCGGAGGTCGCGCGACGCGCGGGGCTCGAGGTGATCCGCGCCGCGCCGGTGCGCCGCACCTACAACCTCGAGTACATCGCGTCGATCCTCGCGCGCGGCTCGAACTTCGAGCTCGCCGCCCGGGCCTCGCGGCTGGCGCTGCGCCTGACGCCGGCGCGCCTCAAGAACGCTGCCTGGCCGCCCGTCTCCGAGGGGTTCGTCCTCGTCGCGCGGCGCAGGCAGGCCGCGTGACGAGCGCGCGGCTCGCGCGAGGCCTCGGCGTCTTCGCCGTGGCCCTGATCGCGATGGGCGTGCTGTGGTACCCCGCGTTCGCGAGCCCGCGCGCGAGCGGATGGGGCGACTGGCAGTGGTTCCATCACATGTGGGAGGCCGGCCGCGTCGCCTACGTGCGCTGGGGCGAGGCGCCGCTCTGGAACCCGCACCACTGCGGTGGCGTGCCGCTCTGGGGCAACCCGCAGGCGCAGGTCTACTCGCCGACGTACCTGATCTTCGCGCTGCCCTTCGGCACCACGCTCGGCCACAAGCTCTTCATCCTGCTGCACGCGGTCGCGGGCTTCGCCGGCATGTACGTGCTCGCGCGCCGCGAGGTCTCGCTGACGCGCGCCTCGTCGCTCTTCGCGGCGATCGTGTGGTGCGCGTCGGGCTTCTTCGCGTGGCACGGCGCCGGCGGGCACGCGACGTTCCTCGCGTTCTACTACGCGCCCGCGCTGCTGCTCGCGTGGCGCGCGGCCGAGCGCGATCTGCGGTGGTCGGCGGCGGTCGCGGCGCTGATGGTGCTCGTCGTGCTCGAGGGCGGGCACTACCCGTTCCCGTACTTCGTGCTCGTGCTCGCGATCGACACGCTCGTCCGCGCGATCACGCTGCCGCGCGCGATCCCGCGGCTCGCGATGGCGACGCTGCTCTCGGGCGGGCTGACCGGGCTGCTCGGCGCGTTCCGCTTCCTGCCGATCCTGCTCGCGCTGCGCGCGAACCCGCATCCGGTGCCCGATCCCGACTGGGTCTCGCCCTCCGAGATCCTCGAGATGCTCACGGCGCGCACCCACGAGTACCGGTTCGCGGGGCACGGCTGGGTGTGGCCCGAGTACGGCGCGTACGTCGGCTGGGTCGTGGTCGCGCTCGGCACGCTGGGCGCGCTGATCGCGCTCTTCGGCAGCGTGCGCCCTCGGATCTCGCCGCGCCGTCGCTCGACGATGGTTGCGATCCTCGTCGGCGCGATCGCGTTCTTCTTCTTCACGCAGGGCAGCGCGACGCCGTGGCATCCCTGGCCTCTGCTGCAGGAGCTGCCGTTCTACCGATCGATCCACGTTCCGTCGCGCTTCCGCGTGCTGCTGATCTTCTACATGGCGCTGCTCGCGGGCCTCGCGATCGATCGGATCGCGCGGTGGATCGAGTCGCTGCCGGTGCGCGCCGACGTGCGCGCGCTCGCGCTGGCGCTGCCGTGGGTGATCGCGCTCTGCGTCACGGTCGACGTGTACGCGGTGAACCTGACGATCATCGATCGCTGGAACGAAGAGACGGTCGGCGAGCGCGCGCCCGGCGAGCACCACCTCGTGCGCGGCCGCAGCTACCTCGAGGAGTACGCGAACTACCCGTCCGAGAACGTCGGCACGATCGACTGCTACGACCCCGTGCCGTGGCCGCGCTCGACGCGCCTCTGGCTCGGCGAGGTGCCCCAGGCGCGCATCGAGCCGGCGAGCGCGGGGCGCGTGATCTCGTGGGGCCGCACCAGCCTGACGGTCTGGGCGGTGGTCGAGCTCGACGAGCCGGCGCGCGTGATCTTCAACCAGAACTACAACGAAGACTGGTCGAGCCCGCAGGGCGCCGCGGTCTCCGACGAGGTGCGCCTCGCCGTCGACGTGCGCCGTCCCGGCGCGCAGCGCGTCTCCGCACGCTACTTCCCGAGCGACCTCCCGGTCTCCGTCGGCATCTCGATCGCCGGAGCGCTCGCGTGCCTCCTCGTCGCCCTCGCGCCCTGGCGCCGCCGCCGCGCTCAGCCGATCAGGCGATCCAAGAGCGCCGCGTAGTCGAGCAGGTGCCGCAGGCCGAGGAAGCGCTCCCGCGCGCGATGCGCGGCGGCGCGGCCCATCGC
>JALYRN010000869.1 GCA_030855295.1 Myxococcota bacterium
GCCTCGGTCGCCACGCGATGCGCCTCGAGCGCCGCGCGCAGCCCCGCGATCCGCTGCTCGACGGCGGCGCGATCGGCCGCCGCGGGATCGCGCTCGAGGTAGAGCTGGAAGAAGTCGAGCGCGCGCGAGGGCTGGCCCGCGTTCTCGTACGCGACCGCCGCGTTGTAGAGGAACGCGCTGAACGGCTCCGCCTGGTACGCGGCCTCGAACTCCGCCGCTGCCTCGCCGAAGCGGCCCTGGAGGTAGTACGCCTGGCCTTGCTCCATGCGGCTGCGGGCGACCTCGATCGAGGGTCGTTCCTCGTCCTGCGCGGCGACCGGTGTCGGCGCGAGCGAGGCGATCAGGGCGAGCCCGCAGAGGGCTGCGGAAGCGAGAAGTCGGCGCATCGTCTCTCCAGGCAAAGCGATGCGATCGTACAACGTTTTGCGCGCCCTCCGGGCCCGACCTTCGCCGAGCCCCGCCTCGCGTCAGTCGACGATCGCGAAGCGCAGCTCGCGGCGCTCGTCCCCGCGCAGCACCACCAAGCTCAGCTCGCTGGCGACGTGCAGCGACGTCCACACCGTGAACGCGTCCTCGGGGCGCTCGATCGCGTACCCGTTGACCTCGACCACGGTGTCGCCCTGCGCGAGATCGACGCCCTCGAAGAGCGCGGCGTCGCGCAGCTCGGTGAGACGAAAGCCGACGAAGCGCCCCTCGCGCAGGTCTGCCTCGGTCGCGACCTTCTGCAGGAAGAGGCCCGGCCCTCCGGCGAGCACCTCGTCGAGCGCCGCGCGCCGGATCACGCCCTCGCTCTCTTCGATCGGCGCAGGCGCAGGCGCGACCTCGGCGCGCGCGGGCGCGGCACGAGGAGCGCCGCCGCAGCCGGCCAGCGCGAGCAGGGCGATCGCAGTCCAGAGCTCGACGCGCATCGATCCCGAGTACCCGAGCGCGCCCTCCCCGTCCAGAAAACGCGCCGACCTTCGTCGCCCCGCGCGCTCCCGTGCGGTCCCTCCGGGGCGAGCACTCCTGCCGAGTCAGGCCGCAACGGGGAGGCGCGCCGGGGCCGCGCCCGCGGGCAGGCGCAGGTTGGCGATGCGGCGGAACGCCCAGTCGGTCAGCCAGCGCGGGAGCAGATCGATCATCAGCGGACCGAGCGCGTTGTAGAACGGCGCGACGTAGCGAGGGCGCGACCAGCGCGCGACCGCCGCGTGCTCGATCGCGCGCGCGACCGAGTGCGGGCCGACCGCGAAGCGCTCGATCGCCTTGTCGGCCTGCGCCGCGCCGGCGAGCGAGTGCGCGTACGGTGAGTCGGCCGCGGCGTACTTCTGCAGCAATCCGATCGTCGTCGAGGTGAACTCGGTCTTGATGTAGCCGGGCTCGACCACCGACACGCGGATCCCGAACTGGCGCAGCTCCATGCGCAGCGCGTGGCTGAGCGCCTCCACCGCGTACTTGGTCGCGTGATAGACGCCGCCGAGCGGGAACACCATGCGGCCCCCGACGCTGCTGACGTTGATCACGCGGCCCGCGCCGCGCGCGCGCATCTCCGGCACGAACGCGCGCGTCACCGCGAGCAGCCCGAAGACGTTGGTGTCGAACTGCGCGCGCACGTCCTCGTCCGACAGCAGCTCGACGGGGCCGAAGAGGCCGTAGCCGGCGTTGTTCACCAGCACGTCGATGCCGTGGCCCGACGTGATGCGATCGATCTCGATCTTCGCGGCGCGGATCGACTCGGTGCTCGTGACGTCGAGCGCGATCGTGTCGAGGCCCTCCGCGCGCAGCTCGGCGAGGGCTTTCGGGTTGCGGCCGGTCGCGATCACGCGGTGTCCGCGCGCATGCAGGTGAAGCGCGGTGTGCTTGCCGATGCCTGCGGTGCCGCCGGTGACGAGGATGATCTTCTTGGACATCAGCTTCTCTTCTCTCCCGGGCTTCCGGCCCGGATCGGTATGAACGTTCATTCCGTAGGACGCCAAAAAAAGGGACGCGGCCCGTCGACCTAGCGACGGATCGCCTCCCAGCAGCACTGCTCGGCCTGGCCGATCGTGGTCTCGTCCAGCTCGAAGCGGCCCTCGGTCCAGCCCCGAAGGAGGCCGAGGAACACGCCCCACACCACCGCGACGAGCAGGATCGGCGGCAGGTTCTTCATGACCTCCTGCTCGATCGCCGCGCGCACGGCGGCCTCGATCAGCTGGTTGCCGTGCTCCTCGAGGTGGCGGCTCGTCTCGTCGAGGTAGGGCGCGTGGTGGTGCAGCTCCATGAACCGCACCGCGCGCGGCCGTACCTTCGCGTAGCTCGCCATGCGGTGGAAGAACGTGCGGAACTGATCGCGCGGCGGGCGATCGAAGGGGAAGTCCGCCAGCAGCGCGTCGAGCATCGCCCGCTTCTCGTGCTGGTAGAGCGCGTTGACGAGCTGCTCCTTGCTCTCGAAGTAGCGGTAGATCGTCCCTGCGCCGACCTTGGCGCGCTCGGCGACCAGCGGCACCGCGGTGCCGTGGAACCCACGCTCGCCGAACAGATCGAGCGCCGCCTCGAGGATCGCCTCGCGCTTGCCGGAGTCGGCGTGGTCGCCGGATGTGGTGGTGCGGGCCATCGGACGGAACGTTCATTCCGTACCACGGGGGCCAGGGCGGTCAAGCGAATATCTCGCCGCCGCTCGCTACATCTCGCCGCGGAGCCGCTTCACGTGCGCCATCACGTCCTCGGCGACCTCTTCGACGGGGCGATCGGCCATGACGTGGACGATGCGCTCGCCCGGGAAGTGCTGATCGATGTCGCGATAGAACGCGGCGAGCAGCGCCTGGAGCTGGAGGTCGTCGAACATCTCGCGGCCCGCGGTGCGCGATGCGCGCCGGCGCTCCGCGACCTCGTCGGGCACGTCGAGCACGATCGTGAGGTCGGGCCGGCGCGCGTGGCGGTTCAGCTCCTTGACCCACGCGACCATCTCGGGCTCGCCGCCGCCGGTGATCGACTGGTACGCGACCGACGAGTGGTAGTAGCGATCGCTGAGCACCGTCACGCCGTCCATCAGGTTCGGCACGATCGACGACTCGATGTGATCCATCCGGTCCGCCGCGAAGAGCAGCGCCATCGTCGTCCACGACGGAGGCCGCGGCCCGTGCAGCCCCGGCACGACGATTCGTCCGGTGAGCATCTGCCGGATCTGCACGCCGATCGGTCCGTCGCTCGGCTCGCGCGACGTGTGCACCGGCAGCCCGCGCGCGCGCAGACCCTCGGCGAGGTGGCGCGTGTGGGTCGTCGTGCCGACGCCGTCGATGCCCTCGAGGACGATGAAGAGCCCCTCGATCATGCCGCGGACCCTATCACAGAGACCCTCAGAGGATCTCTCGCGACTGGCAGGCGCGACGCGCGATCATGCGCACGATCGGCGACACCGCGGGCGTGAAGTCGGCCTGGCAGATCGACTGCACGGTCGCGCGCCCCTCGCCCAGGCCGGCGGCGGCGCGCACCAGGCGGC
>JALYRN010000870.1 GCA_030855295.1 Myxococcota bacterium
CCGCAGGCACCAGCCGCTCGGGCGCGTCGGGCGCGCTCGCGCTGCTCGCGGCGGTGATGCTCCTGCTGCGAGGCCGCCGCCGCGGCGCGAGGCGAGGGCGCGGACGCGACGTCAGCGCGTGACGCTCACGGTGAGGCGAGCTCGCCTCACCCAGCCCCCGGCCGTCGCTTCGAGCGCGAACGGCACCGACTCCTGGGTCACCGCGCCGTCCTCGGCCTCCAGGAACAACACGAGATAGCGAACGTTCGGCCCCGCGGTCCGCGCGCTCGCGCGCACCCCGGGCGGCAGCCCGTGGAGCGCGATCGTGATCGGCGTGTCGAAGCCGTCGGCGCGGATCAGCTCGACGACGATCGCGAGCGACGCGCCGGCGCGCATCGTGAGCTGGGTGCCGTGCACGACGATCCCGAACGCGTTCGCGTGGAGCCCGGCATCGCGCCGCGGCAGCGCCGCGTCACGCGCGCTCGGACGCGCACCCGCGTCGAGCACGATCCGCGGGCCGGCGGGTCCCTCGTCGACGAACGCGCAAGACGTCGACACGAGGACGAGTGAGAGGAGCAGGACTGGGCGCGAGAGCTCGAGTGACATGACGAACCTCCTGGAGATTCGCCTTCATCGAACTACATCACCCGCTGTTGCTCACATGATCGGCGAGCGGCTATCGCTGCGGCACCACGAGGATGGTCGCTCCCGGCTGCGCTCCCGCGGGCGACGTGCTGCCGGCCGCCCCGGCCCACGCGCCGGCGTACGCGGTCATCACCCACGCGCAGTCGACCCGGTCGCAGACGATCGCGTATGTCGCGCTCCGGCCGCATCCCGACACGCCACGCTCGACCGGGCTCGTCGCCGTGATCGCGAGCGTCTGCACACCGCACGCGAGCTCGTTCGATGCGCGGCGCGCGAGCGGCACGACGGGTCGCCAGCGCGCGCCGCGATAGCGGCCGCGACCGCGGCTCATGATCGCGTACTCGCGCACCTGATTGCAGCCGGCGACCTGCCAGACGCGCTCGGTCAGCGGCGCCGCCTCCAGCGCGGCCGACGGACAGCCCATCTGCTGCGCCGCGACGTGGTGCAGGTTGCGCAGCCGCCGCTGGTCGACGCGCGGCACCTCGGCGTACGCATGCGAGCGCCGAGCACAGCCGCTCGACACCGCGAGCAGCGAGATCAACACCGCGGTCACCACGGCGCGCATGACGACCATCGTAGGCCCGCATGCGGTGCGCCTCCAGACCCACCTCTCAGCACCTGTCCAAGAATCGGCTCGCCCGCTCCGGGCGCTCCGGGACGAGCACTCCTGCGGGGATCAGCACCCGCGATGCGGCGGGTCGGCGACGAAGATCTTCCCGGGGTTGAGCACCCCGCGCGGATCGAACTGACTCTTCACGCGGCGCTGCAGCGCGATCAGCTCGGGCGACTGCTCGATCGACAGATACGGCGCCTTGAGCACGCCGATCCCGTGCTCGCCGCTGAGCGTTCCGCCGAGCGCGATCGTCGCCTCGAACAGATCGCGAATCGCCGCATGCACGTTAGCCTCCTGCTCGTCGCGATCCCAGAGCAGGTTCACGTGCAGGTTGCCGTCGCCCGCGTGCCCGTAGGCCGGCATGCGGATCCCGCGCTGCTCGGCGATCGCACGACACGTCGCGATCAGCTCGGCGATGCGGCTCCGCGGCACCACCACGTCCTCGCTCAGCTTCGATCGCGCGCTGCGCCGGAGCGCCCGCGACATCTCGCGCCGCACGCGCCAGAAGCGCTCGCGCTCGCCCGCCTCGACGGCCACCAGCGGATCGAACGGCGACACCGTCGCGAGCGCATCACCCAGGCGCGCGAGATCGCGATCGAGCGACTCCGCGCCGCCCTCGAGCTCGATCACCAGCAGCGCGCGCGCGGCCTCGGGGATCGCGATCGCCGCGCTGCCCGGATCGGCGCGCAGCACCGCGAGCGTCGCGTCGTCGAGCAGCTCGATGCACCGCGGCGTGACGCGCGCGTCGAGCGCCGCCGCGATCGCCGGCGCGATCGCCGCCTCGCGATCGAGGAACGCCATCACCGTGATCACCTTCTCGGGCGACGGCGTGACGCGGAGCACCGCGCGCGTGACGAACCCGAGCGTGCCCTCGCTGCCGACCAGCAGCGACGTCAGGTCGTACCCGGTCACGCCCTTCTTGGTGCGCCGGCCGAGCTCGAGGATCGTTCCGTCGCCGGTCACGATCTCGAGCCCGAGCACCCAGTCGCGCGTCACGCCGTGCTTGAAGCTGCGCGGTCCGCCCGCGTTCTCCGCGACGTTGCCGCCGATCGTGCACGCGTCCCAGCTGTTCGGATCGGGCCCCCAGAAGAGCCCCTCGCGCTCGAGCACACCGTGGAGCTCGCCCGTGATCAATCCCGGCTCGACGATCGCGATCCCGTCGACGCGCTCGATCGCGATCACCTCGCGCATGCGATCGCTCGCGATCACGATCCCGCCGTGCACCGGCACCGCGCCGCCGGTGCGCCCCGTCCCTCCGCCGCGGGGCGTCACCGGCACCCCGTGCGCGCTGGCCTCGCGCAGCACCACGGCGACGTCACGCGCGTCGCGCGCGCGCACCACCGCGTCGGGCATCGCGCCCTCGGCCTCGCTCTCGTCCCGCGCGTGCGCAGCGCACACGTCGCGGTCGGTGATCACCCGATCATCGGGGAGCGCCCGCGCGATCGCGGCGACGCAGCGATCGACGTCCGCGCGCATACGATGCGCTCTCTGAGGCGCGAACCGTCTCGCCGCAAGCTTCCGCCGCCGGCCGACCACGGATATGCTGAACGCGAATGCAGTCTCTTCGCTTGTTCCTCGTCTCGGCGCTGGTGCTCGTCCCGGTCGGCGTCGGATGCGGCGACCCTCCGCCGATGACGATCCCGTCCGACGGCGGAGGACGGCGCGACGCGCAGGTCGACGCCTCGAGACCGAATCCGGAGGATGCCGGAGCGCCCGCCGACGGAGGCGACGCCGCGATCGACGGCGGTGGCGGCTTCGACCCGACGACGTGCCGCCTCGATCCCGCGACCGACGTGCTCACGCTCGGCACCGACTCGCCGGCTCGCGCGCAGGACGTGGGCATCGCGGCCGGCGCGAGCAGCGCCGCCGTCGTCTGGGCCGCGGGCGATGGCTTTCTCGACGAGGTGCTGTTCGCCGAGGTGACGGACACCGGGAGCGTCTCGGCGATCCCGGTGACCTCGCTCGGCGCGGTCACCCGAGATCCCGTGGTCGCGCCGAACGGCACGGGCTGGATGCTCGCCTGGTACGGCAACGCGGACGCCGACTTCGACGTGTACGCGCAGGCGTGGCGCGGCGCGGCCGCCGACGGGGCGGTGCAGCGGCTGACCGAGCGCACGGGGCGAGATGATGCGCCCGCGCTGCTCGCGACCGCGACCGGCACGTTCGCGGCTTGGGTGGAGGAGCGAGACCCGTCGCAGCGCGTCGCCGTCGCG
>JALYRN010000871.1 GCA_030855295.1 Myxococcota bacterium
GCGCTCCGTCGCAGCGCGCGCCGGACGCCGCGCACCCGAGCTGCCAGACGTGACCGTCGTCCTCTCCCTCGGGATGACACGACGCGCACGCGAGCCCCGCGGGCGCGGCGCGGTGGAAGAGCGCGTGCCCGCCGTCGCGCGAAAGAGGAGCGCCGAGCAGCGCCTCGCGCGGGCGGCCGCCGGTCAGCGGATCGTAGACGACGATCGCAGGCCGCTGCCGGTACTGCACCGCGATGCGGCGATCGTCGATCCAGGTGACGGCGACCGCGTTCGAGTGGAGCCCGGACGCGAGGATCGAGAGACGGCCTCGTTCCTCGGCACAGTCGGTCGCCAGCGCCGCCCTCGCCGACGTGAACACCGCGCCCGCCGAGCTGCCCTCGGCGAACGCCATCGCGATCCGATCTCCGTGCGGCGAGATCGCCACGTCGACCGGCAGCACGGCGCCGGGAAGGATCGTGCCGATCGGCGCGTCGCCGCTCTCGTCGAAGCGCGACAGCGCCGAGTGCACGATGCCGGGAGGACAGCGGCGCAGCGCAGGCGACGCGACGCCGCCGTACGGCAGCGGCGGTGCAGGCCGCGGCGACTCGTTCATCTGCAGATCGATCGGAAAGTTCGCGGCGCGCTGGTGGATCATCCAGAGCTCGTTGCGGTGCGACGTCAGGCGCCAGCCGACGCTCGCGCCGAAGACGCGTCGCGGTCTCGCCTCGGGCTCGATGCGCTCGAGCTCGTCGAGGTCGAGCGAGCTCGCGCGCGTGGTGCGGACGACGCGCGCGTCGCGGTCGAGCGTGAGCACCGTCGCCTCGCGGAAGCGGGTCACGTAGAGATGATCCCCGTGCACCACCACGTCGCGCAGATCGGGGGCGAGCCGCGCGTTGCGCCGCGGCACCCGATCGAGCGCACCGAGCGTCACGAGCGAGCCATCGGTGCACGCGACGTGCAGCGCATCGTCCTGCTCGTCGTACGCGATCCCCCGGGGCGCCGAGCACGCCGGTCGCCGCATCACCACGGCCCCGCTCGACGGATCGATCGTCGCGATCGCGCCTCCGCGCCGCAGCGCGACGTGCACGCGCCCGGCCGCGTCCTCCGCGATGCGCCCCGGCTCGTCTCCCGGTCGCAGCGCGATCGGCGCGCGCGGCACCATCGAGTCGAGATCGACGATCCACACGAGGTCGCGATCCGGATCCGACGCGATCAGCGTCCGCCCGTCGCGAGTCATCGCGAGCGTGCCGCCGCTGATCGCGACGGTGCGCGCGCTCGGCTCGATCGCCGGCGGCGCGAGGATCGCGAGGACCTCCGGCTCGCGGCTCGCCCGTGATCGAGGAGCGCTCGCGCCACACGCGCACACCAGCGCGGCAACGGCGACGGCCGACAAGCGACGCGACATGCGCCCTTCGACAGTCGCGGAGCGCGCGGGTTCCGATCCGATTGCAGAGCGCGCGGTCGCGCGCGGCTACTCCGCGAAGACGCTCAGATCCCAGGTCGGTCCGAGATGACCGCAGCCCTCGCGTCCGATGTCGACGCGCCCCGGGCAGTCGTCCTCGTCGCCGGCGTCGTTCGCAGGGCCGTTGCCACACTGGATGTCGTTGTAGAGCGGCCGCCCCGCGCTCCCGGGCCCCGGCCCGAGCGCGTCGCAGACCTCGCGCACGGTGCGCGGTCCCGCCGGGGTCGAGACCACGATGTCGCCGATGGCGTGATCGAACGACGACTCGCAGTAGCACTCGGCGCCGACCGAGTAGCTGTCGGACCAGCCGCCGCCCGGATCGCGGCCGACCACGTCGATCACGCGGACGATGTCGGGATGCGTGCCCGGCGGCGACGCGCACGCGCTCTCCTCGCAGCGCGCGCTGAGACAGTCGCCCGCGACGACGCAGCCCTGGCCGTTGCGGCACGGCGCGCACGCTCCGCCGCAGTCGACGTCGGTCTCGGTGCCGCTCCGCACGCCGTCGTCGCACGCGCTCGCGGCCCCGGCGTCGCGCGCGGCGTCGGTCCCCGCGGCGTCGATCCCGTCGGCATCGATCGTTTGCGCGTCGACGACCTCGGCATCGCCCCGTTCGACGCGCGCATCGACCGGGCCCATCGCCGCGTCCGCGGGGTCGACGCCGTCTCCACCGCAGCCGCTCGCGAGCGCGACGAGCGCCGACGCCAGGACGATCACCGATCTCGAGCGCATCATCGTGCGACTGTACTCCCGTCGCGGCGCGAGGTCGCTCAGCGCACCAGGAGCATCGCGATCGCGGTCGCGAGCGTGATCACCGCCAGGCCGATCACGAGCGCGCGCGATGTCCCGCCGACCCCGAGCGCCGGCGGGTCTTCGTGCGCTCGGAGCGCGCGCTCCACGAGCGCGTCGCCGAGGGCATCTTCCTCGTCCCGCGCCTCCTCGTCGCGCGTCACGAACGTCACGATCAGATCGCCGCGCGCCGGCACCGCGGCCGAGCGATACGGCGCATCGTCGCTCGGCGGCGGCGCGTACGGCTGGCCGAGCCGCACGCATCCCCACCCCCGCACCCGCGCCGTCGTCCCGTGCTTCGCGCCCGCGGGCACGCGCACGCGCACCGTTCCATCCAGCCATGCGACGCGCGTCTCCCCGCCGCGCTGCGCCAGCTCACCTTCCAGACGAGCACGCGCGTGGAGATCATCACCCTCGCGCCGCAGGGCCGGGTGGCTTGCGACCGCGATCGTCAGCAGCGCGTCGCCCTTGCCGCCGTCGCCGAGATCGTTGCCCTGTCCCGCGAGGCGCAGCACCTGCCCGTCGACCACGCCCGGAGGGATCGCGACGCGCAGCGACTTGGTCGCGCGCGTCTCGCGAGCGCCCTCGCACGACGCGCACCGCACGCTCCAGCGACCACCGGCGCCGTGACACGCGTCGCACGTCGCCGTGTACGTGAACGCGCCCGCGATGCGGTGCGCTCCGCTGCGACCCTCGCACTTCGCGCAGGTCTCGAAGGTCGCGCCGGGCGCCCCTCCGCGGCCATCGCAGGCGCGACACACCGTCGCGCGCTCGAGCTCGATCGTGCGCTGTCCGCCGTTCGCCGCCTCGGCGAGCTCCACCACCAGCGGCTGCGAGAGATCGCGCGCCGTGCGCCGCTGGAACAGCTCGCCGAAGAGCGACTCGAACTGCTCGAAGAGGTCGCCCGGAACGCCCTTCTGCATGACGGCCGGATCCTACGCCGCGCCGCCGGCCGATTCGCCCCTCCGCCGCCGATCGACGCCGCGACTCGAGGGAACGCCTCTGCGGCGCTGACCCTCACGCGTGTCGTGGCGCCACGGTCGATCCCCGCGCGCTCGCGCCGTGGCACGCCGCGGGCCTATGGCACGCGCGTTGATGCTCTCGCCCGCGAGGAGCACGACATGGCGACTGCGACCGGAGAAGCACCGCGCGGCGCGTGGGGCACGCGCGAAGAGCGACCGCACGATCGCGAGGCGCCGCGCGCGAAGGCGCGCGAGCAGACG
>JALYRN010000872.1 GCA_030855295.1 Myxococcota bacterium
GATCCGCGATGCGCTCGCGGGCGTGCCCGAGGCCGACGACGGCTCGATCGAGGGCCGCGTGCCGGTGCGACGCATCGCAGTGCCGCGCCCGCCCCGCGGCGGCAACGCGCGCTTCGACTGGGGCGGCGGCCGCCGCGGATGGGTCACGGCGCTTCCGAACGAGGAGCTACTGACGTCGGCTGCGTTCTCGAACGGGCGCATCTTCCTCGGTGGCGGCTTCTCGAGCCACCGCTTCTTCGCGCTCGACGCCTACGACGGCGAGATGGTGTGGACCGTCGCGGCGCCCGACGGCGGACCGAGCGCGGCGATCGTCTCGAACGACAACGTCATCTTCAACACCGAGAGCTGCACCCTCTTCGTCGCCGACGCGGGCACCGGCGAGATCCGATGGAGCCGCTGGCTCGGCGATCCGCTGATGAGCCAGCCCGCCGCCGCCGGCGGTCTCGTGGTCTCGGCGTATCCCGCCGACGGTGCGCATCGCTTCGGTGCGTACCGCTTGTCCGACGGCGAGCCGGTGTGGTCGACGCCGATTCCTGCCGACGTGATCCAGGCGCCGCAGATCGTCGGCGACAGCGTGTACTTCGCGACGATGGACGGGACCGTGCACAAGCTCGCGCTCCAGACCGGGCGCGTGCTCTGGTCGCGCGACGTCGGCGCGTCGAGCGCGGCGTGGGTCGATCGGGGCTCGGTGCTCCTCGCGCGACGGAACGATCGCGGCGCCAGCGCGCACGAGCAGATCGTCGTGCTCTCCGCGCGCGACGGACGCGTGAGCCACGAGGGCGATCGCTTCGCGGCACCTTACCTGGGGGGCGCGAGCCGCGATCGACAGCTGGTGCACGGCCAGGCCGGGGCGTGGGGGAACGTGCCGCACGGCGAGCACCTCGGGCTGCGCAACGTCGCCGCGGGCTGGGCGTTCCAGGGCTCGACGCCGACCGTCGCCGACGGGCGCGCGTACTTCGCGATCGGCGACACGCTCCTCGCGCGCGCGATCGACAGCGGCGAGGAGATGTGGCGGCGCACGTACGCGCACGCCGAGGGCGCGCAGGCGCTGAGCCCGCCGGCGATCGTCGGCTCGCTGCTGATCTTCGGCACCGTCGACGGGCAGCTGGTCGCGAGCGACATCGACACCGGGATGACGGTGTGGGCGTACGAGCTCGGCGAGCCGATCGTGTTCCAGCCGATCGTCGCGCAGGGCTGGGTCTACGTCACGACCGCACGCGGCAACGTGATCGGCCTCGAGGTCGGCGACGCGATGCTCGACGGCTGGCACATGTGGGGCGGCAACGAGCGCCACGCCGGGCCGGTCGAGCGCGCGGGCCAGGTCGATCCCGCGCTGCTCGCGAGCCTCGAGCGACCGACGCGCGGCACGATGCGCTCGATCGCGCCCGCGCTCGGAGACGAGCCCGAGAGCGAAGAGGCGACCGATGCGGTGCCGGCACCGCCGACGTCGGGGCAGAGCGAGCCCGCTCCAGAAGAGCTGCCGCTCCGCCGCACCCGCATCGACGCGCGGATCTCGGGCCCGATCGCGGAGATCGAGGTCACGCAAGAGTTCGCGAACGACGGCAACGCGCCGATCGAGGCGATCTACCTGTTCCCGCTGCCCGTCGACGCGGCGGTGAGCTCGATGGAGATGCGCATCGGCGATCGCGTGATCCGCGGGCGCATCCAGGGCCGCTCGCAGGCGCGCCGAACGTTCGAAGCGGCGCGCGCCAGCGGTCGTCGCGCGGCGCTCCTCGAGCAGCAGCGGCCGAACCTGTTCGCGCAGCGCGTGGCGAACATCCAGCCGGGGGACCGCATCGAAGTGCACCTGCGCTTCGTGCAGCCGCTCCCGTTCGAGAACGGACGCTACGAGCTCGCGTTCCCGCTGCAGGCGCCGGCCCGATACGACGCCGCGGACCCGACGCGTACGGCGCGTGATCCGCTGGCGCCGGGCGCCGGTCTGCCGCGCGCCGTGAGCGCCACGGGGAACGCCGAGCTCGCCGCGCGCAGCGTCTCGCTCGCGGTCTCGATCGACGCGGGCATGCCGATCGGGGCGCTCGAGTCGCCCACCCACGACGTGGTGATCGATCGCGGCGAGCCGTCCTCGCTCGCCCAGGTGCGCTTCGCCGACGAGGCGCACGTGCCCAACCGCGACTTCGTGCTGCGCTACTCGCTCGGCGGCGAGACGCCGCGCGCGACCGTGCTCGCGCATCGCGGCGGGGACGAGGGCTGGCTCACGCTGCTCGTGCAGCCGCCCGACGCGCCCGCCGCCGAGACGATCGCGCCGCGCGACCTCGTGTTCGTCGTCGACGCGTCGAGCTCGATGCACGGACGGCCCTTCGATCAGGCCCGCGCGCTGGTGCGTAGGGCGATCGGCGCGCTGCGCGAGGGGGACTCGGTCGACGTGCTCGGGTTCTCCGATCGCGTGGTGCGCATGGGCGAGCTCGGCGCGGGCGACGTGGACGCGCTCGCGCGCGCCGACCGATTCCTCGACGGCCTGCGCGCGACCGGCGCCACGCGGATGGTGGCGGCGATCGAGGAGGGGCTCGATCGGGCCAACGCCGCGAGCGAGCGCGCGCCGGGGCGCGTGCCGATCGTCGTGCTCGTCAGCGACGGCTACATCGCGAACGAGCGCGAGGTGCTCGGCGCGATCGCGTCGCACCTCGGCGCGAGCCGCTTGTACGCGATGGGCGTCGGCAGCGCGCCGAACCGCTTCCTGCTGGAGCGCGCCGCCGAGGTGGGACGCGGGCGCGTCGCGATCACGGCGCTCGGCGAGGACGCGGAGATCGCGGCCGATCGCTTCCACGGCTGGATCGATCGTCCGGTCTTCACCGACGTCGAGATCGACTGGGGCGGGCTCGACGTCGAGGACGTGCATCCGTCCAGGATCCCGGATCTATTCGCGGATCGGCCGCTGATGCTGCACGCGCGCTACGTGCGCGGCGGCCGCGCGACGGTGCGCGTGCGCGGCTCGGTGAACGGACGACGCCACGAGCGCGTGATCGAGGTCGCGCTCCCGGAGGCACCGACGCCCGACGGCCCGCACGCGTCCCAGGAGTCGCTCTGGGCGCGCGCGGCGGTCGCCGAGCGCGTGCGCCGGCTCGAGCTGCGCGACGACCCGGCGCTCGTGCAAGAGGTGACGGACCTCGGAATCCGCCATCACCTGGTCACGCCGTACACGTCGTTCGTCGCGGTCGAAGAGACGCCCGCCGCGCCCGCGACCGACGGCGAAGACGCCGAGGCGGAGGTGCGCGCGACCGTGAGCCCGGCGCGCGCGCTGCCGGGCGATCCCGAGATCCGCATCCCGGCGCCCGCCGCCGCGCGCGCGGTCACGGTGATCCTGCCGTTCGGCGAGACCATCGACGCGCTGTGGGAGCCCGCGCTCGATCGATGGACCGCGCGCTTCCTGATCCCGCGCGACGCCGACGAGGGCAGCTATCCGATCGAGGTGCGCATCACCCACGCCAACGG
>JALYRN010000873.1 GCA_030855295.1 Myxococcota bacterium
ATGCTCCAGCAGGCGCTCCCCGACGCGCACCGCTCGCTGGGCGACAGCGCGCCCGAGGGACACGACGGCGAGTACACCGTGCAGGTCATCTCGTACGACAGCGCCGACGGCGCGCACGCGTTCGCCGCCGGTCTGCGCGTGCGCGGTCATCGCGCGTTCGTGATGCGCGCCGACGTCGAGGGTCGCGGCACGGTGTACCGCGTGCGCGTGGGACCCTTCGACACGATGGCCGAGGCGCAGGGCTACCGCCGTCGCTTCGAGGAGACCGAGCGCATGAACGTCATCGTGGTGCGGCGCCGCTGATCTCGCGCGCCTGATATCCTCGCGCGCGCATGGACGAGAACGCGCTCCAGGGACTTCTCGGCAAGGGCCTCCAGTACAAGGCGAGCGACGTGCTCCTGAAGGTCGGCCAGCCGCCGGCCTTTCGCGTGAGCGGCGTCCTGCACTATCTGCAGGGCGACAAGCTCCAGCCGCAGCACACGCGCGATCTCGCGGAGGTCGTCCTCAAGCGCTCTCGCTACAAGGGCACGCTCGACGAGCTGCAGCAGTACGACACCTCGTACTCGATCCCGGGCGTCGGCCGCTATCGCGTCAACGTCTATCGCCAGCGCGGCACCCTCGCCCTCGCGCTGCGCTCGATCCCGCTGAAGATCCCGACCTTCGCGGAGCTCCGGCTGCCTGCGATCATCGCGCAGCTCGCCGAGCTCGAGCGCGGGATGATCCTGGTGTGCGGCGCGGCCGGCAACGGCAAGTCGAGCACGCTCGCCGCGATGATCGGCCACCTCAACACGACCCAGCGCGTGCACGTCGTCACGATCGAGGATCCGATCGAGTTCATCCACCAGGACCAGCTCGCATCGGTCTCGCAGCGCGAGATCGGCATCGACACGCCCGACTTCGCGAGCGCCCTGCGCGCCGCGCTGCGGCAGGATCCCGACGTCATCCTCGTCGGCGAGATCCGCGACGAGGAGACGATGGACATCGCGATGAAGGCGAGCGAGACCGGCCACATGGTCCTCTCGACGCTGCACACGCCCGACGTGCAGCGCACCGTCGGCCGCGTGCTCTCGCTCGCTTCGAGCAGCGACCCCCAGGAGACCCGCGAGCGCTTCGCCGACAACCTCAAGGCCGTTCTCGCGCAGCGCCTGCTCCCCACCGCCGACGGCCGCGGCCTCGTGCTCGCCCTCGAGCTCCTCGTCGTCACCGGCACCGCGCGCGAGACCATCCGCAAGCCCGAGGGCAACCCGCCGCTGAAGGACGTCATGGAGCGCGGCGCGCACCCCTACGGCATGCAGACCTTCGAGATGCACATCCGCGAGCTGGTCAAGCAGGGCCTCGTCAGCGTCGAGCAAGCGCGAGCCTCGCTGGGCTGACGTCCGGGATGCGCGCGCCGGGCGCGCGATGCGAAGCCTCTCAGCGGCGGCCGAGCTCGCGCGCGCCGCGCGGCGGGGTGAAGCGGAACGTGCTCGGGTCGAGCGCTTGGTCGAAGCGGAGCTCGGTGAAGTCGAACTGGTTCCCGTTGCCGTCGGGATCTTCGATGCTGACCCGGCGAACGACGCCGCGGTGCTCGGAGCGGCGGTCGACGTACGCGACGATGCGGCGGTAGTGCGGGCTCGGAGCGCTCGGGACGAGCTCGAGCGCGTCGGTGTGCGGCGGGTCGGAGCGCACCGGTGCGCGCAGTGACTGCCGGTAGTCGGCCAGGTCGACGGTGCCCATCAGGATGCCGAACGCGGTGGTGCTCGCGGCGGCGGTGCTGCCGCGCGAGTACTGCCCGGGCCCGCCCTCGATCGGCTCGTACATGGTCCAGCTCGTTCCGTCGCTGACCAGGACCTTCCCCGAAGGCTCGTCGTAGTCGAAGCGGATGCGGCCCGGCCGCTGGATCGAGAGCCGACCGCGCGAGGTCTGGGTGCGCCGGTAGACGCGCGAGACGAACGTCTGCGTGAAGCGCGACTGCACGGTGCGTCGCTGGCCGTAGAACGACTGCATGCTCGCCGCGACCTCGGACGCGCTCGGACGTCCCTGTGCCGACGCGAGGCGCGGCGCGAGCACTGTGACGGGGATGACCAGGAGGAGCGCGCGTCGCTTCATCCGACGAAGTCTGCACCAGCAAGATGACCTGCGTCTCCCACGGCGCGCGCCGCTTCGCGAGCTCGCGGCCTGTCTCCAGATCGTCTCGCCCACTCCGGTCCCTTCGTCCGCGCGCCGAGCGCGCCTCCGCGCTCCGGTCGGCGTCGGCTCAGCTCGGCATCGGGCCCGGTCGATGCTCGGGATCGAGCGGGCCGCCGGCGCGCTTCCAACCGATCGCCAGCAGCCAGGTCCTCGGTCGCACGACGGGCAGCGGACGCTCGCGGGCGCGCGCAGCCTGCCCGGCGGTGAGGCCGCCGCGCCATCCCTCGAACGCGAGCGCCGACGAGAAGGGATCGAGCCATCCGCTCTCACGCGGCGCGTGACCGTGACGTCGGCCGTTGCCCAAGACGTACGCGAGCGCCGAACGAACCTGACGCGGCGTCGCGAGCACGCGGTGGTGGCGCTGGTCTGCATCATGTCGTTGAGCGCGCGCGCGATGCGGACGCACAGGCTCTGCATGCTGCGCGCGAGCGCGCGACGATGCTCGGCCTCCACGATCAGGTGGATGTGATCGCCCTGCACGGAGTAGTGCACGAGGCGGACGCCGAAGCGCTCGCACACCGCCAGGAACGCGGGCACCAAGCGCGCGAACGCCCGCTTGGTGCGCAGATTCCAGACGCGCTTCTTCATCTTCAGCGTGACCAACACCGGCGCGCGCGAAGAGACGTCGCTCCGCGCTCGATGCGACACGCAGGCTCGCTCCCCCACCGGCCTGCGCCCCGCGCCGCGCCGGTTTCCGCCATGCGTCCGGAACACGATCTCCTTCTGCCGATGTCGTGCGCGCGCCATGCAGAACAGACGCGCGCGACCACGTCCGACTGACGCGCGCGCGACTCTTTCTCGCTCGATCTCGATTCGGCACAGCTCTCGAATACTGCGGAGCTCGCGGGGTTCGCGCGTGCGGTCGCCCGCTCGACGGAGCACTCCCCCGCACGTCGCATGCGGTCCGCCCGACGACGTCAGCATTCGACGCCGCGAGCCGATCTCGATTCGGCACAGCCGTCGATCACCTCGTGGTCCGCTCCGACGGGACGCTCGCGAGCGCTCGCACACCCTTGCGCTCACTCGGTCGCTGCTCGATGTGATGGACGCCTCGCGCGTGCGCGTCGCCGGTGGCTCGGCGCCGCGCAGCGCCGAGCTCGCTGCGCGTTGCGTGGCTCATCGGTCGGGTGCGCTTGCATCGCGGGCTCCGAGTGCGGCGCTCGACTTCGCGCTCGTGCTCCCATCGCCCGACGAGAGCCGTCGAGCGTCGCGGCACGGGCTCGGGAGCGACGGCTGGCGCCTCGAGGGCCGCTACGAAGGCGCGCGCATCGAGGTGGAGG
>JALYRN010000874.1 GCA_030855295.1 Myxococcota bacterium
GACGGCGGCCGACGAGCCGCCGACCGACGACGCGACCGCCGACGAGGTGAGCCCCGCGTCCGAGGCGGTCGAGGCGGCGCGCGAGGTGCTGCGCAGCGCGCACCTCGGAGAGCTCGCGAGCCGCACCCGCGTAGGGCTACAGCATGGCCGTCCGCTCCAGCGACCGAGCGCAGACATCGCCGAGATCGTCCGGCGGCTGCCGCGATCCGAAGCGGAGATCGAGCGCCTCCGCACGCCCGCGCGGCTCGCCCGCATCCCGCACATCTCGCAGCGAGAGCGCGCCGATCTGCGGCAGGCGTGGCGACGTCACGGCACGCTCTTCGAGGAGTGGCAGACGATGCTGCTCGAGCACAGCGCGGCGCTCGAGGAGGCTCGCACCGAGATCGTCGAGCTGCGCCGGAGCTGGGCCGCGCTGCGCGATGCGTCGCTCGCGGCCGGCCGTCCCGACGGGCGGCACGAGCGCATCATGACGTCGCTCGAGGAGGTTCGATCGGCGGCGATCGATCTCGACGCGCAGCGAGAGCTCGTGCTCGGCCTGCAGGACCGCGTCTCCGAGCTCTCTCTCGCGGTCGAGGACGTGACCGAGCAGCTGCGCGCGGCGTCGGCGGCGTACCGCGAGCGTCTCTTCGTGCGCGATCGACCCGCGCTCTGGGTGGGGCTCGGCGACGAGGAGGCGGAGGCCTCGCTCGCGGCGCAGGCGCGCGAGAGTTGGTCGGAGCGCGGCGAGGCTGCGGCCGAGATGCTCTCCGCGCAGGTGCCCGCGCTGATGCGGCAGTTCTTCGTGTTCGCGCTGCTCGCGGGCTTGATGCTCGTGCTCGCGCAGCGCAGCCGCGCGTGGCCGCAGGGAGACGAGACGCTCGCGATCGCGCGCGCGGTGACGCGTCGGCCGTTCGCGACCGCGCTCCTGGTCACGCTGCTGTCGATGCCGCTCGCGATCCGCCATCCGCCGATCGTGCTCTACGACGTGGTCTTCCTGCTCTCGCTGGTGCCGCTCGTGCGCGTGCTCGGGCCGGTCGCGCCGCCCCACGTGCGCCCGGTGATCTACGTGCTCGCGGCGTTCCTGTTCATCGATCGCATCGAGACGATGGCGCCGGACGGCAGCGGCCTGCGACGGCTCTTGTTGCTGCTCGAGTCGGGCGGCGCGGTCGCGGCGCTCGCGTACTGGGCGTACTTCCGGGCGCGCGCGGTCGACCCGCTGACGAGCATGCTCCGCGGCGCCGCGACGGCGTGCGGCGCGCTGCTCGCGGCGGCGTTCGTCGCGAACGCGATCGGATACGTCTTCCTCGCGACGATGCTGATGCGCGGCACCGCGTTCAGCGTGTACAGCGGGCTCGCGATCGTCGCGACGGTGCTGATCGCGCAGAGCATGCTCGACCTCGCGATCCGCAGCGACGTCGGGCGCCGGCTGCACACCGTGCGCGATCACGGCGTCCTGATCCATCGCCGCGCGCTGCGCTGGCTCACGATCGGCGGGGGCCTGGTCTGGGCCGGCGCGACGCTCGCGGGGTACGGCCTGCTGACGCCGCTCTCGAAGTGGACCGAGGAGACGCTCGAGCACCGGTGGCACGTCGGCACGCTCGAGATCTCGATCGGCGCGATCGGGCTCGGCGTGCTGATCATCGTGCTCACGGTCGCGCTGACGCGCCTCGTCCGGTTCGTGCTCGAGATCGACGTGCTCCCGCGGATGCGGCTCGAGCCCGGCGTCGACGGCGCGATCTCGGGGATGACGCGCTACGCGATCTTCGCGATCGGCCTCTTGCTGGCGCTCGCGTCGATGGGGATCGACGCCAGCCAGCTCGCGCTGATCGCCGGCGCGCTCGGCGTCGGCATCGGCTTCGGTCTTCAGGGAATCGTCGCGAACTTCATCGCCGGGCTGGTGCTGATGCTCGAGCGGCCGGTGCGCCTCGGCGACTTCATCGAGGTGGGGCCGCTGGTCGGCAGGGTCGACCGCATCGGGCTGCGCTCGAGCACGGTGCGCGCGTTCGACGGCGCCGAGGTGATCGTGCCGAACGAGAGCCTGATCAGCCGCGAGGTCGTCAACTGGACGCTCTCCGATCGTCAGCGCCGCGTGGAGGTGAAGGTCGGCGTCGCGTACGGCACCGATCCGCAGCGCGTGATCTCGGTCATCCGCGCGGTCGCCGACACGCACGTCACGGCCGTCGGCGGCACCGAGCCGAACGCGCTCTTCGTCGGCTTCGGCGACAGCTCGCTCGACTTCGTGCTGCAGTTCTGGACGGCCGACTTCGCCGACGCGATCCGGCTCCGCAGCGAGATCGGCCTGCGCGTCCACGACGCGCTCGCCGAGGCGGGCATCGAGATCCCGTTCCCGCAGCGCGACATCCACGTGAAGAGCCTTCCCGAGCAGCTCACGACGCCCGTCGCGCCGCTCAGCGCGCCGGCGAAGGAGGGCTGACGCGGTGATGTCGTCCGGCCGCTGGATCGCGCTCGCGATGTCGGTGCTGATCGCGGGCTGCAGCGCCGAGGTCGGCGTCGCGGGCGCGCCCGTCGTCTACGGCGCCGACGATCGCGCGGAGGTGTACGAGCACGCCGGCGCGGTCCACCGCGCGATCGCGGAGAGCGCGATCGCGATGCAGGTCGGCGCCGAGTGGATCGACGCGAGCGATCCCTCGAACGTGCGCATCACGTACACGCAGACGCTCGGCGAGGCGCACTCGCTCTGCGCGGACGTGCGCTACCAGGATCAGATCGAGCCCGGCACCTGCTCGGGCACGCTGATCGACGAGCGTCACCTGCTGACCGCGGGGCACTGCGTGTCGGCCGCCGCCGACTGCGACGGCGCGAGCTGGCCGTGGGTGCTCGGCTTCCACTACGAGGACGCGGGGCGCTTGCGGACGCTGCGCGCGGACGACGTCTATCACTGCGTGCGCACGGTCGTGCTGCGCGACGACGAGGCCGCCGACTACGCGGTGATCGAGCTCGACCGCGCGGTCGTCGGGCACACGCCGGCGCGCGTCCGGCGCGCCCCTTCGCCGATCGGCACGCCCGTGACGATGATCGGGCACCCGAACGGGATCCCGATGAAGGTCGCGGGGAGCGCGATGATCCGGAGCGCGATCGGGATCGAGCTCCAGGCCGATCTCGATGCGTTCTTCGGCAACTCGGGATCGGGCGTGTTCGACGATGCGGGCGAGGTGATCGGGATCCTCGTCGCGGGCGCGCCGGCCGACTTCGAGCGGCGCCCGGGCGCGGGCTGCAGCGAGATCGTGGTGCTGGATCCGCTGCCCGAGACGCAGGAGTACCTGACCGCCGTCGCGGGGCCGATCGACGCGTTCTGCGCGGTGCCGGGGATCGTCTCGCCGGTCTGCGATCGAGTCACGAGCGACGGCGGCGCTCCGTCGATCGACGCGGGCGCTCCGGCGACGGATGCAGGCGCGACCGACGCGGGCGCGCCGACGATCGGCGACGCGGCGCTGTCGGAC
>JALYRN010000875.1 GCA_030855295.1 Myxococcota bacterium
GGCGTGAACCCCGACGACTTCGACGCGACGCTCTTCATCAAGTCGATCACGCCCGACGAGGGCTATCGCGACGGCGTGCCGGGCGCGAACCCGGGCGTCAGCTACGCGAGCAAGGACGCGACGACCTTCTACGAGGTCATCCCCGGCACGATGGTCGACTTCGACGTCGACTTCTGGAACGACGTGCGCCCGCCCGCGGCGACCGCGCAGGTGTTCCAGGCGCTGATCATCGTCATGGGCAACGGCGTCGCGCGGCTCGACGAGCGGCGCGTGTACATCGTGGTGCCGCCCGAGGGCAGCATCGTGCTGATCTGACGCAGCGACACTCGTCCGGAACGATGCGGAGGAACCGATGAAGAAGTGGCAGGTCGGCGCAGCGGCGCTCGCGCTCGTGGGCGCAGCCGGCATGGGATGCTCGCCGGGCCGATCGGGTCCTCGCACGAACCGCGGCGACGGAAGCGTCGGGCTCGATCCCGACGGGTTCGTGATGGGATGCGAGGCGTCGGAGGACGCCGACGGAGACGGCATCGCCGACTCGCGCGAGGGCACGAGCGACCTCGACGCCGACGGAACGCCGAACCACCTCGACACGACGACGCCGTCGAGAACAACAGCGCGAACCCCTGCGCGCCGACCGACTCGGATCTCGACGGCACGCCCGACGCGTTCGATCTCGACAGCGACAACGACGGCCTGACCGATCGCGAGGAGCGGGACGCGGGCACCGATCCGACCGACACCGACAGCGACGGCGACGGCATCGACGACCTCACCGAGCGCGCGGCCGAGAGCGATCCGACGGACCCCACGAGCGTGCCGCCCGAGGGCACGCTCTACGTCGTGGTGCCCTATCACCCGCCGAGCGGGCCGCCGGGCGACCACCCGCGGCGCGAGTTCACGTTCCAGACGCGGCTCCGCTCGGCCGACATCTTCTTCCTGGTCGACACGACCGGCTCGATGGGCGGGACCGTGACCGAGGTGCAGTCGCAGCTCCAGAGCACGATCATCCCGGGCATCGACGCCGCGCTCGGCGCCGACGGTGACGCGCGCTACGGGCTCGCGGCGCACGGTGACTTCGCGGACGGCGGCGACAACCACGACGGCGCGCTGACGATCTACAGCAACCTGTCGGCGGACCCCGCCGTCGCCCAGGCCGCGACGTCGAACCTCCGCGCGTCGGCGGGCGGCGACACGCCCGAGTCGCAGGTGCCCGCGATGGCCGCGCTGATCGAGGGCACCGCGTTCGGCGACTACGACGGCGGCAGCCCGACCCCGACGAGCGGCCCGGCGCATCCGAACGCGCCCAAGACGCCGACGCGCATGGTCGACACGCGGGTCGACTGCCCCGGCGTCGGGCCCGATGATCCGGTCCCCTTCGGGTGGGGCTGCTTCGTGCCCGGGCGGGTGCCGATCATCGTGCTGATGTCGGACGCGCCGATGAACAACGGGCCGGGGCGCGCGCAGCGCTACACGAGCGTCGCCGGGCCGGTGCCGCTGTACGATCAGCTGGTCGCGTCCCTGAGCGCACGCGGCGCGATCTTCGTCGGCGTCTCGGTGGGCTTCCAGGGAGGCACCGACGAGTACCGGCAGCTCGCGACGGCGACCTCGTCGTTCCGCGGCGACGGCACCACCCCGCTGGTGTTCGAGGGCACGCAGTCCGAGACCTCGCGGCTGGTCATCGAGGCGCTCACGGAGATCCTCGGCGAGAGCCGTCAGGACATCACCACGCGGACGGAGCCGGACGCCGCCGAGGCGCGCCTGCCCGCCGGCCGCGACACGACCGACTTCATCACGGCGATCACCCCGGTGCGCGGGATCCCCGACGCGCCGGCGGGCTACGACAGCCACGACGCGACCACGTTCTACAACGTCGCGCCGGACACGCTGGTCGTCTTCGAGGCCGACTTCTACAACGACTTCCAGCCCGGGACCGAGACCGCGCAGGTCTTCCGCGCGACCATCCTCACGGTCGGCCGCGCCGGCGCCGTGGTCGACAGCCGCGACGTGTTCATGGTCGTGCCGGCCGCGGGCGGCAGCCCGATCATCTGAGGCGCGACGCGTCGCGGAGCGGGGTCGCTCGGGGATCCCGCTCTGGCGACGCAGTGCGTCGTATGATAGACGCGTCGCGTGACGCCGCCTCTCGCCTCGCGTCTGTCCGCGATCAAGCCGTCCGCGACCATCGCCATCGCCGATCGCGCCGCGGCGCTCCGCGCGCAGGGCGTCGACGTGATCTCGTTCGGCGTCGGAGAGCCGGACTTCCCGACGCCGGTGCACATCCGCGACGCCGCCAAGGCCGCGATCGATGCGGGCGCCACCCGCTACACGCGGGTGCGCGGGATCGCGCCGCTGCTCGCGGCGATCGCGACCGACTGCGAGAAGCGCCGCGGCGTGCGGCCCGCCGAGTCCGAGATCGTGTGCTCGGTCGGTGCGAAGCACTCGCTGTTCAACCTCGCGCTCGCGCTCTTCGAGCCTGGCGACGAGGTCCTCGTGCCCTCGCCGTACTGGGTGAGCTATCCCGAGCAGGCGCTGATCGTCGGTGCGGTGCCGAAGATCATCGCGACGACCGAAGAGGACGGGTTCCTCCTCCGGCCCGAGGCGCTCGAGGCGGCGATCGGACCGAAGACGAAGGCGATCATCCTGTGCTCGCCGTCGAACCCGACCGGCGCGGCGTACGACGAGGCGCGCCTGCGCGCGATCGCGGCAGTGCTCGCGAAGCACGACATCTGGGTGATCGTCGACGAGATCTACTCCCAGCTCGTCTACGAGGGCTTCCGTCAGGTCTCGCTGCTGACGATCGCGCCGGAGCTCCGCGATCGCCTCGTGATCGTCGACGGCGCGAGCAAGACGTACGCGATGACCGGCTGGCGCATGGGCTGGATCATCGCGCCGCCGGCGCTCTGCGCGGCGACCGAGATGCTGCAGAGCCAGTCGACGACGAACCCCACCAGCTTCGTGCAGCACGCGACGATCGCGGCGCTCGAGGGGCCGCGCGCGGAGCTCGACGCGATGGTCGGCGAGTTCCAGGCACGTCGCGATCTGATGATCGCGGGGCTCCGCTCGATCGATGGGATCGAGTGCCGCATGCCCGAGGGCGCGTTCTACGCGTTCCCCAGCGTGAAGGGCCTGATCGGCCGCCGTGCGGGCGACACGGTGCTCGCGGACGACATGGCGGTCGCGGCGTGGATGCTCGAGGCGGCACAGAGCGCGGTGGTGCCGGGCGCGGCGTTCGGCGCGCCGGGGCACGTGCGGCTCAGCTACGCGACGTCGCGCGAGCTGATCGCCAAGGGCATCGACCGAATCCGCACCGCAGTCTCCACGCTTCGTTGAGCGTTCGGAGGGGCTGACGCACGGCGTTTCGACCGTCGGCGTCAGCGCGCGCGGCGGCGGCGCGCGAAGAGCGCGAGCCCGAGGAGCAGGCCGAGCGCGAGGCTGCCGCGGCT
>JALYRN010000876.1 GCA_030855295.1 Myxococcota bacterium
CTCCGTCTCCGACCAGTACACCACCGAAGCCAGCTTCTCGATCTGCATCGCCGCGTCTCCTCGACCCAGCAATAGCGGCTCCGGCCCGCGCCGAGCAGATGCGGTTCACCGACCGCTTACTGCGCGACGGCGATCTTCGGCTGTGATCAGCTGTAGAATGCGACGAGCCCGCGTCGCAGTGACGCGGCGAGCTCGAGCCACTCGCCGATCTCGAGGAGGACTGCGTCGATGTCGGGATCGTCGTGCTGTGGCTGAGCGCTGCGGTAGACGGCGAGCGCCGTGATCACCTCCTCGGTGGTCCAGTATCCGGTCGAAGGAAAGTCGGTCACCCGCGGCAGCGGCACTGGCGCGCCACGGTACATGAGGTGGAAGAGATCGACGCCCAGACCGAGCTTCGAGACGTACTCCATCACCGGCTCGAGGGCGGTGAGCGTGGTGGGGCAGACGGAGCCGTTCGCGAGCTCACGGCCAATGGCGCCGCAGAGCCCTTGGTGCGCGACCGCCAGCTCGTCCGGCTCGCTGATGTACGGAGCCATGCCGTGGATGAGCTCTCGGGCTGCGGCGTCGAAGTGTGGATCGCCGAGCTGCACGGCGATCCGCGCCAGGAGCGCGTCGTCGCGTGAGCCGACGGCGCGGCGTAGCGTCTCGAGATCGACCACATAGACCATCAGACAGCCGCTCATGGTCGACCTCGGAGGATGAGCCAGTCGGGGGTGTAGGGACTCTCGATCTCCCACGCGAGACCGCGGTCGATGCCTTGAACAGCGGCCCCTGCGGCCTGATAGGCGAGGATGCCCGTCACGCCGCGGACCTCCTGTCCGCGACTGTAGAATGCCTTGTGCGCGCGGATCGCTTCGGCGCACGCCGTCGTGAACGCGGCCTGGTCATGTGCGGAGACTGCTTGGTAGATGGGGATCAGCGCACGGTAGCGGCTGGCGTAGCGCGGAGGCGCGACTCGCAAGTTCTCCGGACGGCTCTGGACCTCTGCCTCGGCGAGCGCGTGCGCAGCGCTCGGGTCACGGAGATGATAGAGGCGCAGCGCCTCGGCCAGTGTCCACTTGTACTCGTCGCTCGTGCCCGTGGTGGAACGGCGGAGATCCTCATGCGTGTACGCCGCCAGCACATCGAGCACATCGCTACGGCGGAGTGCGCTCGCCAGGAGAAAAGACTCGGTCCACGCAGAGAGATCGGCAGAGTCCGATTCCCCGGCGGGCCCGGTCAGCGGCTGACCTTCGAGATAGAAGGTGAACTCGCCGTCCTTACCTGTGCTCATGAAGCTGGCTGCGGCGCAGTCGACAGCAGCGCTCAGCAGGCGATGGCCGAGGTCGGTTTCCCCGCGGTGCAAGACGAAGGAGGCGCCAATGATGAAGTAATTGACGTAGTTCCCTTGGACGGGAAGTCCGCGAGGCACCTCGTGTGGGATCTGCGCGATCTTCGATACATATCGGGCAACCAATTCGTCGGTAGCGGGCTCGGCACGAATGACGTGCGCTGTGATGGCGATGCTCTTCATGGTCCGGCAAACAGCGGCTGTGATCAGCTGTAGAATGCGACGAGCCCGCGTCGTAGTGACGCGGCGAGCTCGAGCCACTCGCCGATCTCGAGGAGGACTGCGTCGATGTCGGGATCGTCGTGCTGTGGCTGAGCGCCGCGGTAGACGGCGAGCGCGGTGATCACCTCCTCGGTGCTCCAGTATCCGGTCGACGGGAAGTCGGTCACCCGCGGCAGCGGCACTGGCGCGCCACGGTACATGAGGTGGAAGAGATCGACGCCCAGACCGAGCTTCGAGACGTACTCCATCACCGGCTCGAGGGCGGTGAGCGTGGTGGGGCAGACGGAGCCGTTCGCGAGCTCACGGCCGATGGCGCCGCACAGCCCTTGGTGCGCGACCGCGAGCTCGTCCGGCTCGCTGATGTACGGGGCCATGCCGTGGATGAGCTCGCGGGCTGCGGCGTCGAAGTGCGGATCGCCGAGCTGCACGGCGATCCGCGCCAGGAGCGCGTCGTCGCGCGAGCCGACGGCGCGGCGGAGCACCTCGAAGTCGACCGCGTAGACCATCAGACAACCGCTCACGGGCGACCTCGGAGGACGAGCCAGTCGGGGGTGTAGGGACTCTCGATCTCCCACGCGAGCCCGCGGTCGATGCCCTGTGCCGCGGCACCTGCGGCCTGATACGCGAGGATGCCTGTCACGCCGCGGACCTCCTGCCCGCGACTGTAGAATGCCTTGTGCGCGCGGATCGCTTCGGCGCACGCCGTCGTGAAGGCAGCCTGGTCATGTGCGGACACTGCTTGGTAGATCGGGATCAGTGCACGGTACCGGCTGGCATAGCGCGGAGGCGCGACTCGCAAGTTCTCGGGACGGCTCTGGACCTCCGCCTCCGCGAGCGCATGCGCAGCGCTCGGGTCACGGAGATGATAGAGGCGCAGCGCCTCCGCCAGCGTCCACGTGTACTCGTCGCTCGTGCCCGTGGTGGAACGGCGGAGATCCTCATGCGTGTACGCCGCCAGGACATCGAGGACATCGATCCGGCGGAGCGCGCTCGCCAGCAGGAATGACTCGGTCCAACGCGAGAGGCTCGCGACGTCCGAATCACCACCCGGACCTGTCAGTGGGCGTCCCTCGAGACAAAAGGTGAACTCGCCTGCTCTGCCTGAGCTCATGAAGCTGGCCGCGGCGCAGTCGAGTGCCACGCTCAGCAGGCGACGGCCGAGGTCGGTTTCCCCGCGGTGCAAGGCGAAGGATGCTCCAATGATGAAGAACTTGATGTAGTTCCCTTGAGCGGGAAGTCCGCGAGCCACTTCGTGCGGAATCCGCGCGATCTTCGAAACATATCCGGCAACCAACTCGTCGGTCGCAGGCTCCCCACGAATGACGTGCGCCGTGATGGCGATGCTCTTCATGATCTACTCATCTGCTCCAACTCGAGGCCGTGCTGCGCCATACCTCGCGGCGCGCACCCGCCCAAGCGTCGTTCTCGAACGGCCCGTCTCGTCGATTCGCGTCTGCAGTGGCTGGGTTACCTCGATGTAGTCTGCGTTGTCGCCGGAATCCACTGATACTTGACCCCCGGTCCGTTCGCTCGGGGTCCTACCGTAGTCCGCCATGCGCTCCGCCACTGATCGTCGATACTCCGGAGTACCCTGCTGATGTCGGACGCCATCGACCAAGCGTGACGACGAGTTCCGTGCGGTGCCGCCTTTGCCCTCGCCGATCAGAGCGCGTGGTGGCGGTCCGGGTGTTTCGTAGACCCTGTCGAAGGTACCCGGGCCGCTGCCCTCGTGCACGAGACGCGCGTTCGGGTCCATCTCCCGCACCTGCGCGTCGGTCGCAAGCTCGCCGAGCCTCGCGGTGGCCTGATTCGCGCGTGCGTCGGCACGGCGCGCGGCGCTCTCGTCGCCGCTCGCGCGCAGGGCCCGGGCGTCGTCGAGAGCGGTGT
>JALYRN010000877.1 GCA_030855295.1 Myxococcota bacterium
GAGCAGAGGCGCGCCGGCGCCGCCGCATGCCTCGCGCGGGCGCGCGCCCACCGCGAGAGGCTCGCTACGCTGACCGACCGACGCGCGCTCCGCGCCGCGATCTTCGACGCGCACGCCGAGCTCGCGGGCGCATGCGCGATCGATCCCGACGGCGCCGAGGGCCGCCAGGTGTTCACGGAGACGATGCGCGACGCCGCGGAGCACGCGCGGCGCTGCGGCGATGCCGAGCTCGCCGAGGATCTCGAGGCGCTCGAGGGCCGGCGGATCGGCCGCGACGCCTGAGGTCGACGTCAGCAGCTGTCGCTCTCGACGTGCGCTCGCACGGTGCGTGCGTAGCTGACTGGCGCGTGCGTACCGTCGTGCTCGTGGTCTCGCTGGTCCTGCTGGTCGCCTGCGGAACGGATCGTCCGCTCGGACCGAACGAGCGCTCGCACGATCAGCCGCCGGAGCTCGTCGCGCTCGGAGAGGACGTGACGCCGCTGCCCGTCACCGCTCGCCGCGCCCACATGCACGCGCGCTTCGAGACCGTCGACCTCGCGCGCTCTGCACTGATGCGCGGCGATCTGAGCGCGGTGCGCAGCGTCGCGTCGACGATCGCGTTCCGCATCCCGGTCGACCTGCCGCGCGCGGCGCGCCTGCACGGTGATCGCGTGCCGCGTCGCGCACTGGCGCTCTCGGCCGCCGAGGACCTGCCGACCGCCGCTTCCGCGTTCGCGGCGCTCGTCGGCACCTGCGGCGCGTGCCACGCCGAGACCGGCGCCAGCTGGTCCTGGGAGCAGCCGCCGCTTCCCGAAGGGGACGACCTCGGGGCGCGCATGCAGCGCCATGCGTGGGCCCACGAGCGCATGTGGGAGGCCCTGCTCGTCGCCTCGCCCGAGCGCTTCGATCGCGCCGCCGACATCCTCGCGGTCGACCCGATCAGCGGCGACGCACCGCCCGACGAGGAGCACCCCGAGGGCATCCGCGCGATCGAAGAGCGCCTTCGCGACGCCGCCCGCGATGCGCGCGACGCGCGCACGATGGACGACCGCATCGAGATCTACGGCCGCATCATCGCCACGTGCGCCGGCTGCCACGCCCGCATTCGCGAGATCGAGTAGTCGAGCGCGCGCGGTCGAGCGCGCACGTGCCCGCGCCGAGCGCGGCGCTCGTCAGCCCGTGACGAGCATCCAGACGAAGAGCGAGGTCGTCGCGAGCTGGACGGCGCGGAAGCGGACCTCGCGCTTCTTCAGCTCGTTCCACACGCGCGCGAGCCCGACCATCGCCACGAAGAGCGCCAGCGCGACGAACGTCGCGGCGCCCAGCGAGAGCTCCGCGCCGGTGTACGCGCGGATGCCGCGGTTGACCACCGACCCGTGCAGCACGACCAGGTGGCCGACGTAGACGATCAGCGACTCCTGGCCGACCACGCGCACGATGCCGAGGGCCTTCGCGGAGCGCGAGCGCGCATCCATCGCCACGCGCGCGCGCTCCATCCAGCGCTCGACGAAGCAGAGGACCGCGAGCACCGCGAGCACGTTCCCCAGCCGCCAGAAGAAGTAGTACGGGCTCGTGCGCCAGAACTCGTGCACGCCGTACGGGTTCCACCCGGTGCGGTTGACCGCGATCGGCACCAGCAGGATGAGCGCCGCCGCGATCGCGAACGGCCACGCGAGCGCGCGCGCCGGCCGCTCCACGTTGCGCGCGAAGTACGCGCACAGGATTCCGGCGTACGTGAAGCCCGCCCACGGCACGAGCGGGAAGAGCGACCCGGTCGAGCTGTTGACGAAGCCCGCGATCGCCGGCGGCACGATGCCCTCGAGCTCCCAGCGCCACACGATCGGCGCGGCGAAGACGGCGAGCGTGAAGAGCGTGCCGACCACCACCATGAAGCGCCGCTGGGTGCGCAGCGCGAGCACGAGGAGCTGACAGAGCGCGAGGCTGATCGCGATGTGCTGGAGCACGTCGACCTGCAGCCACGCGCGCGCGCGCTCGGGGCTGAGGTTGCTCAGCTCGAAGAGCGACGTCGACGGAAGGTGCAGCGCATAGCCGATCACCAGCAGCCAGCCGTAGCGCCGGAAGCGCTTCCAGAGCGCGTCGCCCGGCTTCAGGTTCGCGCTCCACGAGCGGAACGTCGTGTACCCGAACGCGAGGCCCGCCGCGAAGAGGAACATCGGCGCGGTGTAGCCGTGCACGAAGTTGTGGTGGCGGAACCACCGCTCGGAGTGGACCGCGGGGTCGAGCAGCTGCGTGAAGGTGTGGCCCTGCACCATCAGGAAGACGGCGCAGAAGCGCAGCAGATCGAGGGCCAGCCAGCGGCCGCCCTTCGTGTCCTTGTTCGCTTTCCAGGCGAGAGTCGCCATTGCAGCCGCGCCTCTTCCCACGCCGCCATTCCTGGCGCAAACGTCGGTGGTCGGTAGGGGTCGATCGGAAGAAAGCAGCCCAGCTTCTCACAAACGCAGGGAATGCGTCATCCCCGTCCGTCAGAACCACCCCGCGATCATCGCGCCGTAGGTGTCGCCCGGGGCGATCAGCGGCGCCGGGATGATCGCGACGCCGGGCAGCGGCCTCAGCTCGGGGCGCGCGCCGCCCTGGTAGTGCACGGCCCACGGGATGATGTAGCCCGCGACGAAGCCGACGATCGCGCCCATCAGCACGTCCGTGAGGTACTCGCGATCGCTCATCACGCGCAGCAGGCCGACGACGCTCGCGGCGGTCATCCCGACCACGCACGCCGACACGTCGGCGGCTTCGTCACCGAAGAGCGGCATGTGCGTGTGGTGCAGACAGATCAGCGACGCGCCGGTGAAGGCGTTGACGGCTTCGTTGGAGAAGAAGCTCGTGGTCTCGAGGTCGCCGTTGCACTCGGGCGTGCCCGCTCGGCTCGGGTCGGCGCACGCGGTCGCGATCGGTCGCTCGCGCCGCGCGAGCAGGACGGTGACCTTCCAGACGACGAGCGAGATGATGTAGGACTCGAGCGCGATCAGCCCCATCTGGAACGCGACGTCCCAGTTGCCGTCGCCGATGCCCGCGGCCGCGAGCGCGTCGACCACGAAGGGCGTGCCGATCAGCACCCACTGCAGCGCCTCCGACGCGACGCGCGCGGAGTCACGCGCGGCCGGCGAGCGCAGCACGAGCCCCTCGCGGACGCCGTCGTCGAAGAGGATGCCGCCGGTCCAGTTCGCGCTCGTGGTCGCGGTCGGCAGCAGCTCGGCGGCGACCAGGAGCGCGCCCATGCCGAGCGAGAGGATCGCCTCGTCGAACGAGTACCGCGGCCAGTCCTCGCGCCACACCACGCGGTGGGGATCGACGACCGGCGCGGGCGTGCCCGCGAGATCGGCGCTGCCGACGACGTTCCCGAGCGTCGCGACGACGTCCTCGGCGACGTCGTCGTCGACCTCGTCGGCGAGCTCGGCGACGTCGTCGTCGTCGTCGTCGTCGTCGTCTTCGGGAT
>JALYRN010000878.1 GCA_030855295.1 Myxococcota bacterium
GTCTCGATGCCCGCGCGGCCGATGGTCGTCGCGGCGATGAACCCTTGCCCGTGCGGCTATGCCGGCGATGCGACGCGCCTCTGCACGTGCACCCCGAGCCGCGTCGAGCAGTACCGCGGGCGCATCAGCGGTCCGCTGCTCGATCGATTCGACCTGCACGTCGCGCTTCCGCCGGTGCGCCTCGCCGATCTCGGTGACGCGGCGCCCGGCGAGCCGAGCGCTGCGCTGCGCGCGCGGATCACGACGGCGCGTGCTCGGGCCACCGAGCGCGGCGATGGAACCGGCGCGGGCAAGCACCCCAACCCCTCACGCTTGCTCGCGCGCGATCTCGCCGCGCTCGCGCCCGGCGCGCGCCACCTCCTCGATCTCGCGGGCGAGAAGCTCGGGATGAGCATGCGCGGCTTCTCGCGCGCGCTGCGGGTCGCGCGGACGATCGCGCACCTCGCGTCGAGCGATCTCGTGGAGCCGGCGCACATCGCCGAGGCGCTGCAGTACCGGCTTCTCGATCGGCGGGTCGCGGGCGCGCCGGCGACGATCGCGCTCTGAAGCGCACGATCTCGCGGGCGCATGTCGCGTCCGCGCGTGTTGAGTAACTACCGGAAAGAAAAGGAGAAAGCAGTCATGACGTCGATGAAGGAGAAGCTGAAGGCGGTGCAGGTCGCGGTCTCGGCGATCGAGAAGCAGTTCGGCAAGGGCGCGATCATGGCGCTGGGCGAGCAGCGCGTGGTCGAGCCGGTCGCGGTGATCCCGAGCGGCGCGCCATCGCTCGACGCCGCGTTGGGATGCGGCGGCTATCCGCGCGGTCGCGTGATCGAGATCTATGGCCCCGAGGCGAGCGGCAAGACGACGCTGACGCTGCACGCGATCGCCGAGTGCCAGCGCGCCGGGGGGATCGCGGCGTTCGTCGACGCCGAGCACGCGCTCGATCTGCGCTACGCGGCCGCGCTCGGGGTCTCGACCGAGAACCTGCTCGTGAGCCAGCCCGACAACGGCGAGCAGGCGCTCGAGATCGTCGAGACGCTGGTGCGCAGCGGGGCGGTCGATCTCGTGGTCGTCGACTCGGTCGCGGCGCTGGTGCCCAAGGCCGAGATCGAGGGCGAGATGGGCGATCAGCACATGGGCCTGCAGGCGCGGCTGATGAGCCAGGCGCTCCGCAAGCTGACCGGCATCACGCACCGCACCGGCACCACGATCATGTTCATCAACCAGCTGCGCATGAAGATCGGCGTGACCTTCGGCTCGCCCGAGACCACCACCGGCGGCAACGCGCTCAAGTACTACGCGAGCGTGCGCATCGACGTGCGGCGCATCGGGCAGGTGAAGGTGGGCGAGGAGATCGTCGGCCACCGCACGAAGGTGAAGGTCGTGAAGAACAAGCTCGCGCCGCCGTTCCAGGTGGTCGAGTTCGACATCCGCTACGGGCACGGCATCGATGCGACGGCGGATCTGCTCGACGTCGCGGTCGCGAACGGGCTCGTCGACAAGAACGGCGCGTACTACTCGTTCAGCGGGCAGAGCATCGGGCAGGGCCGCGAGAAGGCGCGCATCTCGCTCCTCGAGGACGCGACACTGCGCGCGGCGATCACCAACGCCGTGCACGCGGCCGTCGCCACGAAGCCCCGGGCTCCGGGCAAGCCCGACCTCGAAGAGGTGGCGGCATGAGCGGCATGCACGCGCTGCCCGACACCGTCGGGCCGCGGAGGCGCATCCTGCGCAAGGTGCGCGAGCGCGGCGGTGATGCCTGGCTGCTTCAGGTGGAGCGCGCGACGCGCGCGCTCTACGTCGAGCTCGCGGGCGCGATCGCCGAGGTCGAGGCCGAGCAGCCCGAGCTCGCGGTGTGGCTGACCACCGCGATCTGGATGCTCGAGATGGCGGCGAAGGAGCTCGCGGCCGAGCGGGATCCGGGGCGCCGACGCGCCGGCATCTCGGTCGCGCTGCTGCAGGCGATGCGCATCTCGTGCGGGCTCGAGCTCACCGCGGCGATGGGCTACCTCGACGGCGAGCTCGCGCGCTACGAGAGCCGCGTCGCAGCGATCTTCTCGCGGCTGGAGCAGGCGAGAGACGTCGAGTGACGAGCAGGCGGGGAGCGACGCGCGCGCACGGCGCGTCGCTCCTCGCGCTCGCTCGATCAGAAGCGAACGTCGGTCTCGGGCGGGAGCGCGTTCGCGTCGAGCACGATGCGGAGCCCGCCGGGATCGACCGGCCCGGGCGCGTCGGCGAGGCCGTCGATGATCGTGGCGAAGTCGCGATCGGTGCGGCCGGCGCTGGGCGGGTCGTACTCACCGTTCATGTTGGTGTCGATCCAGATCGCGATCTTGAAGCGCTCGTTGCGCATCACGAGGTTCGGCACGGGCTCGATCATCAGCGGCGTCGTCGCAGGCGGGATCTCCTGACGTCGGTAGACGAAGATGGTCTCTTGCGCGGTGCCGTCGCTCTCCAGCACGCGCACTCGCATCTCCATCATCATGCCCGCGTAGGCGTCGACGTTCGCGAACACCGCCCGCAGCGGGAGCGCGCCCCGCGGCATCGCGGGATCCGCGACGACGTCGGTGAAGTCGGTGTCGTGCTGGTACGCGAGGGTCCCGTCAGCCTGGAGACGCAGGCGCCACTGGTGATCGGCGCAGCTGGGGATCGGGTCGCCGGCGACCAAGACGCACTCTTCGAACATCCGATCGTTCGTCAGATCGGCGACCAGATCGACGTCGTGGTTGCCGTCGGCGACGGCGCACGGCAGCGCGAGCGTGAGGTTCGCCGCGCCCAGCGGATCGTAGACGACGCGACCCACCTGCCGCCGCGCCAGAGGCCCGACCTCGACCAGATCCGCCTGCACGAGGTTGTCCTCGTGGGCGTTCATGTCCGTCAGGTCCAACCGCATGTCGACGACCGACGTCTCGAGATCGTTGCCGCACGAGAGCGCCGGTTGACGCTCCTCGAAATCGTCCGAGCTCGTGATCACCGTGCACCCGCCGGCGAGCACCGGAGCGCTCGCGAGCGCACACGCGATCCAGAAGGTCCGCATGCTCATCAGAACTCCCCTCGGACCATGCCGAAGCAGCCGGTCGACGTGCATCCCGCCGCCACCGGCGGCTCTTCCTCGATCGCCTCGCTCCGCGGGCCGAGCACGAGCGCGAGGATGACACCGGTCGTCGCGACGACGGCGCCGCCGATCAACAGCACGTCGGTGGTGATCGCGAGCGACTCGATCGTGCTCCGACGGCTCGCGAGATCGAACCCGGAAGGACAGAGCTGGAGCGGGCACTGTGAGTCGAGGCTGCCGCGCTCCGCCATCGCCACGCCGCCGGTGATCGCGCCGCCGACGAGCATCGCGCCGCCGATGCCGGTCACGATCCACGGCCACGTCTCGCCGGGGATCTCCCGCACGCGAGGGCGCCCCGCGAGCGCGGCGCGTCGCTCGGCGTCCTCGGCGGCGC
>JALYRN010000879.1 GCA_030855295.1 Myxococcota bacterium
GGCGTGGACACCGCGGGCTCGATCGCGTCCGCAGCGAGGTCCGGACCAGCCGGCGCGTGGGGCTCGGTCGTCGGCTGTCGCGCGACGCGCTCGCGGGCCGGCGGCGTCGGACGACCCACCATCGTCGGCGCCTCGCTCGGCATGCGGCGCGCCCTCGGCGCCAGCGAGCGGATCATCGACGTGCGACGACCACCATGCAGCTCGAGCGCCTCGATCGGCGCATCACCGAGCACGACTGCGAGCGCCTCGACGAAGCCCGACGCCGACCCGAATCGCTCTCCAGGCTCGCGCGCGAGCGCGCGTGCGAAGAGGGCATCGAGGCCGTCGACCGCGAGCCCGAGCGCGCTCGGCATGCGCGGCTCCTCGTCGACGAGCGCGCGCAGCGTCTGCAGCGGCTCGTCGTGGACGTACGGCGTCGCACCGGTCAGGAGCTCGAGCGCGACGGCGGCGAGCGCGTAGCGATCGCACGCGGGCCCGATCCTCGCGACGTCCGCGGTCGCCTGCTCCGGCGCCATGTACGCGGGCGTGCCGAGCACCGTCCCGACATCCGTCAGGTCGCCCGAGCCGCGCAGCACGCTCTTCGCGACGCCGAAGTCGAGCACCTTCGCGTAGTCGGAGTAGCAGGAGCCCTCGATCACGAACACGTTCTCGGGCTTGAGATCGCGGTGGACGATGCCATGCGCGTGCGCGTGATCGAGCGCCCGCGCGATCTGACGCAGCAGGTCGAGCGTGCGCGCCGCGCCGGGAGGTCCGTCGTGCGCCAGCAGCGTCGCGAGGTCGCGCCCCTCGAGCAGCTCCATCACGAGATAGAACGCGCCATGCCGGGTGCGGCCGAAGTCGAAGACCTGCACGACGTGCGGGCTGCGTAGCTGCGCGGCGGCCACGGCCTCGCGGCGGAACCGCTCGATGAGCTTCTCGTCCGCGGTGCCGACCGGCAGGAGCTTGATCGCGACCGGCAGCCCGAGCTCGACGTGCTCGCCGATGTACACGCGGCCCATGCCGCCCTCCGCGAGCAGCTCGACGATCCGATAGCGATCGGCGATGACCTCGCCGAGCTCGGGGTCGACGGATGTCGCGCGCTCGATCTGCGCGAGGACGTCTCGCAGGTCGCGATCGTCGACGTCGCGCATCGGCCCCGGCCGGATCGCTCGTTCGCCCATGCGCGGCGACTCTGCGCCCGGAGTAGGGCGCCATGAAGGGGCGCCGTGACGAATTCCGCTCGCGCGGTGCACGTTTCGTTTCCCAGGAGAATTCGCGTGACTTCGCGCGCGGCGCGACTGCCACAGCGGTCGCCGGCCGTGGCCGAAAGCGACACCGCTTCTCGGCCGGCGGCGGCGCCCCCACAATCGTCCGATGCGCGGTCCGCTCCCGCTCCTCGCGATGCTCGTGGTGCTCACCGGGTGCGCGTCGTTCCCGCGCCGCCTCGAGTACACGACGGTGCGGAGCGCCGCGCTGCGCGACACCTACGCCGAGTACGCCGTGTTCGTCCCGCCGGGGTTCTCGCAGGACGAGCGACTGCCGCTCGTCGTGTTCCTGCACGGCGGTGGCGATGCGCCCGACAGCCTCGATCGACATGGGATCTCGGGGCGCCTCGAGGAAGGGATGCGCGAGGGCACGATCCCGCGCGCCGTCGTCGTCGTGCCGCAGGGAGACCTCGGGTTCTGGGCGAACTGGTACGACGGCTCGCGCAGCTACGAGGACTGGGTCGTCGACGAGGTGATGCCGCGCGTCGCGCGTCGCTACGCGACCGCGCCGTGCCCCGAGGGATGCCACGCGATCGGCGTGTCGATGGGCGCGGAGGGCGCGCTGCGGATCGCGATGCACCGGCCGGGCACGTTCGCGAGCGTGACCTCGATCAGCGGGCCGTCGATGGACACCGACCGGCGGATCGCGTTCATGAACGATCGGCTGATCAGCGCGTTCGTGCCCACGCTGCGGGTGTTCGGGCCGACCGAGCCGCGCTCGCGCGTCGAGCGCGACGATCCTTTCGTGCAGTGGACGGGCCCGGAGGACCTCGGGGGGACGCGGCTCTTCGTGGCGTGGGCGACGCGCGATCGCGACCTCGTCCGCGAAGGCGGCGAGGCGCTCCATCGCCACCTGGAGGCCCACGGGATCGCGCACGAGCACCGCGTCTTCGAGGGAGCGCACGACTGGGCGTCGTGGGCGCCGGTCATCGAAGAGGCGCTGCGCGTGCAGCTCGCGGCGCCCGTCGTGGTGCCCAGCGCCGGTCCGCGTCAGACCACGCCGCGTCAGACCACGCCGCGCCAGCCCGCGCCCTGAGCGTCGAACGCGGCAGCGATCGCACGGACGCGCTCGGCCTCCAGCGGGCCGCGCGACGCCCACTCGAGCGCCTCGTCGAGGTGCGTGAGGCTGGAGGTGCCGACGATCGCGGTGTCCACTCCCGGCGCGAACGCGGTGAAGCGCAGCGCGAGCTCGCCCCAGCCGATCGCCGGTGCTTCGCGGGCTCCGTCGAGCGCCATCGCGCGCAGTCGCTCCCAGTAGATCGCGACGTCGTCGGCGACCGGGCGCGCCTCGTGCCGGAACGCGAAGTCCGCGAGCGGCCTCTTCGCGAGCACGCCGACGCTCCGCTGCTGCGCGAGCGGGAGCGCGTCGCGGAGCGCGCGCTGATCGGCGAGGCTCACCGAGCACTGCACGACCTCGAACGCGCCGGACGCGAGCGCCCACGCGAGCTCCTCGTTCTCGCCCGAGTAGCCGGCCGCGCGGACCTTGCCCGCCGTGACGGCGCTGCGGAGCGCCTCGACGACCTCGCCGCGCTCGAGCACGTCGCGCGGGCACGAGTGTAGGAACACGAGGTCGACCCGGTCGGTGCCCATGCGCGCGAGCGCGGCATCGATGCCCTCGCGCACGCAGCGCGCCGTCCAGTCGGGCACGCCGTCGACGCCGTAGCCGACCTTCGTCGAGAGCACGTACTCGTCTCTTCGCGCGCCGAGCAGTCGGCCGAGGCGCTCCTCGGAGCAGCCATACGAGCGTGCGGTGTCGATGACGTTCACGCCGCGATCGAGCGCGCCGTGCAGCAGCCGCTCGATCGCGCGCTCGTCCTGCGACGCCTCGCCGATGCGTCCGGCGCCGAGCCCGACGATCGACACCTCGAGCCCCGTCCGTCCCAGCGCGCGGCGCGGAATCACATCGGTCCGTGTAGCACGCGGGTCGCGCGCTCGTGCTCGCTGCGGATCGCGGCGGGCGCGCGCTCGGCGGCGGCGCCGTCGTCGTCGAAGTCCATGGGTGCCGACGCTGCGTCCGAGGGCTCGGACGCGACCGACGGAAGGGACGCCTCGACCCTTCGCATCCCCTGCGCCTGCGCCGCGAGCGCCGAGTCGCCGCGCGTCTGGGCCTCGGCCTCGGCCTGCGTCGCGGCGTGCGCGAGCATCGCGCGCGCCTGATCGAGCTCACCGCCGCGCGCGAGCCGGATC
>JALYRN010000880.1 GCA_030855295.1 Myxococcota bacterium
CGCGCCTCCTGCGCGCGCTCGGCGCTCGCGTGGGGCCCGGTCGCGCCGTCCGGCAGCGCGATGCGCCGCGTCGGGTCGCGCGGATCGATCGCGAT
Source organism: Myxococcota bacterium (assembly GCA_030855295.1). Classification (GTDB taxonomy): domain Bacteria; phylum Myxococcota_A; class Polyangia; order Polyangiales; family Sandaracinaceae; genus Sandaracinus. Next base: position 96 of record JALYRN010000880.1, read on the forward strand.
CGTCCACGACCAGCGTCCGTCGCCCTCCGGCGCGCCGCTCACCAGCGCGAGGTAGGTGCGCGCGTAGCGCCCTTCCCTCCGCGCGCTCGTCAGCGCCTCGATCGCGCGATCGGTCTTCGCAAACGTGACGAGGCCCGTCACGTCGCGGTCGAGACGTGAGCTCGCGTGCATGCGCGGCGCGCGCGGATCGAGGCGGCGCGCGATCGTCGCGAGACACTCGGCGTCGGGATCGGGCGACGTGGTCGGCAGGCCCGGCGGCTTGAGCACGACGAGGAGGTGCTCGTCCTCGTGCGCGACGCCCACCTCGGGCGCGGCGCGCTCGCGGCCGCCGCGATCAGGGCCGCGCCGGCGCATCGCCCGGGCTCTCCTCGGTCGACGCGGCGACGGCCGCGCTCGCGCGCTCGAGGATGCGCACCGTGCCCGCGTCGCCGTCGACCTCGATGCGATCGCCGGTCGAGATCATGCGCGTGCCGATGCGCACGTTCACCACCGCGGGCACGCCGAACTCCCGCGCGACGACGCTCGCGTGCGAGAGCGGCCCGCCGAGATCGGTCACGATCGCGCCCGCCGCGAGGAAGAGCGGGGTCCAGCCGACGTCGGCCTGCTGCACGACGAGGATCTCGCCGGGCGCGATCTCCGCGACGTGGCTCGGATGATCGAGCACACGCGCGATGCCGACGACGCGACCCGTCGACGCGCCGAGCCCGCGCAGTGCTCCGTCGGCCGGCACCGGCTCGGCCGGCGGCGGGAACCCGACGAAGGTGTCGGGAGGCGACGGGAGCGCGCGGTCGCGCTCGTACTGCAGGCGGCGCCTCCGGATCAGCACCGACACCGGGCCGACGTCGCCCTTGAGCACCGCGTGCAGCTCGTCGCTGGTGAGGAAGAATGCGCCGTCGGGGCCGCAGCCGGGCTCCATCGCGGCGAGCCGGCGCGAGGCGTCGAGCACCACCTCGCGGTAGAGACCGAGCACCGCGACGACGTGGCCGCGCAGGTGCTCGCGCATGCGCATGAAGTCCTGCACCAGCGCGAGCAGACGTCGCACCGCCCAGGCGGTCGCCGGCAGGCGCAGCGGCAGCGGCGAGAGGCGCTCGAGCTCGGCGGTCGCGCGCTCGCGCACCTCGAGCTGCCGCCGCTGCACGTCCTCCGGGCCCTCGTCGGTGTCGCTCATCAGGTGCAGGCGCAGCGTCGTGAACGGCAGGGTCGGATCCTCGCGCCAGCGCGGCTCCGCGATCTCCGCCTCGCGCGCGCCGCGCGAGCCGAAGCGCGCGAAGAAATCGATCAGCGCGCGGCGCGTCGGCCCCTCGGGGATCGACGCCAGCCGCAGCTCTCCCGGCGGCGTGCGCAGGATGTGATCGCGTGCGCGCAGATCGCCGCGCGCGATGCGCGCGATCTTGTAGAGCGCGAGCCCGGGCGCGGCGCTGTCGACGTCGGAGAGGCCCGTGAGCAGATCGCGCATCAAGGGCTCGGCGCGATCTCCCGCGACGAGCGTGACCAGCGAGCGCAGCGCGACGACCGACGCGAGCAGGTTGCCGTAGACGTTGAGCAGCACCTCGCCGGTCGGATCGAGCAGTCGCTCGACGTCGCCGAGCACGCGATGCAGCGCCGACGCGGAGAGCACCCGGAAGTCGATCCCGTCGACCCGCGCGCGCTCGGCGTCGAACCACTTCTCGAATTGCGCGACGCGCTCGCCGAGCCGCGCGTTCTCCCGCACGAAGCGCGAGGCGGTGCGGGGCAGCCGCGCGACGAAGCCCGCGCTGCCGCGCCGCTCGACCTCGAGCTCGAGCCGATCGATCTCGCCGCCGCCGCCGAGCGAGAGCAGGACGCGCGGCCGCAGGCCCGGCACCTGCGACGCAATCGCCATGAACTCGCTCATGTTCAGGTAGATTCGGCCCCGGAAATTGCCGACGAGCTCGGCGTCCGCCGGCACGCTGCAGCCGAGCGCGCCGAACGCGCGCCGGAAGCCCCGGTCGCTGAACCCGCTCAGCACCGACCACGTGAACGGCGTGACGACGCCGGGCAGCGCCTCGCCGACGTTGACGTTGGACCAGACGATGCGCGCGCGATCGCCGCGGCGCGCGCGGCGCGACGAGCTGCGCCGGGGCGGGAGCGTGATCGCGGTGACCGGGCGCGCCTGCAGCACGTAGATGGAGCGGCCGACGATCGCGAACTCGACGTCGCGCGCGTCGCCGAAGTGGTCCTCGATGCGCAGCCCCAGCTCGACGAGGCGATCGAGCAGGTCATCGGAGAGCGCCTGGCGCCGGCGATCCTCCTCGGGCACCTCCTCCTCGAAGACACCGCGCTCCGCGTCCCAGCGCAGCGCGCGCGCCTTCTCGCCGATCACGCGATCGCGCACCCACGCGCTGGCCTTGTCGACGCGGTAGGTGTCGGGCGAGACGCTGCCGTCGACGACGGTCTTGCCGAGGCCGTACGACGCGTTGATCACCATCTCGCCGGGATCGGCCGAGAGCGGGTTCACCGTGAAGAGCACGCCCGCGACCTCGGCGGGCACCAGCGCCTGGAGGATGACGCCCATGCCCAGCCCGGCCTCGGCGCTGCCCGAGCGCGCGCTGCTGGCGCGCGAGTGACCGAGCGCGCGCAGATAGCCGAGCACGCGCAGATCGAAGGAGCTCGCCCAGACCGCGCGGAGCGCGCGCTCGAGCGACTCCTCGTCCTCGACCCCGAGGATCGTGTCGTGCAGGCCGGCCGCCAAGCGCGCCTGCTCGTCCTCGCGCAGCGACGACGAGCGCACCGCGATCGCGCGCGCTCCCTCGCGGCGCAGCTCGGCGAACGCCTGGTGGACGTCGCTCGCGAGCGCGCGCGGCAGCGGCGCGTTGCGCACCCGCTCCGCGATGTCGGCGAGGCGCTCGGGTGTGACGTCGCGCGACGGGGCCGCGAGCAACGCGGAGGGGTGCTCGTCGGGCGCGAGCGTGGCGCGGAGGAACTCACCCTCGACCTCGGATGCGATCGCGAACGCCGCAGGCACGGGGAAGCCGGCGCGCGCGAGCGCGGCGAGGTTCTTCGCCTTTCCTCCGAACACCGGAGTGCGGCGCGGAACCAGCGACTCGATGCGCCTGACGTACGGTCCCATCGCGGCCGGCGAGTGTAGCGCGCGTTCGATCGCTCGCGACCGCTCGTTCGGATCGAGGGCCGAGGATCGGTTGATCGCGAGGGCGACGTTCACTATCGTCGAGGGTTCGGGCGCGAACGGTGGCTGGCGCGCTCTTCCTAGGACGGGGTGCGCGATGGGGCTCTCTCGCTGGCTGGGCGCTCCGCTGCTGATCGTCGCGGCGATCGGGTGCGCGCGCGGCGGCGCCGACGGCGCGCGCGGTGGAGGCG
>JALYRN010000881.1 GCA_030855295.1 Myxococcota bacterium
GGCGGCGCGGAGACGACGCGCCTCGCGTTCGCTGCCGCAGGCGCGATCTGGATCGCCCACCCCGACGGAGCAGGCGGGTTCGTGGTGCCCGGCAGCACGCCGGTGCTGACCGCGGGCGACTGGGCGCCGGGCGGGGTCGGCGATCCCGAGCTCGTCGCGCAGGGCGATCGTTGGATGTTGCTGTTCACCGCGATCGACCTCGACGGATCGCGCCGCATCGCGCGCGTGGTCGGCGAGGCGGGCTTCGGCGAGACGTTCGCTCCGTCGGCGATCACCGATCTCGTCACGCTGCCCCTCGACGACGACGAGGGCCGCATCGTCGCCCTCGACGGCCCGAGCGCCGCGACGATCGGCGGGGAGCTCTGGGTCGCCGCGCGCGCCATTCGCGAAGGCGGCACGAGCTCGCTGGTGCTGCTGCGCCGGGGCGCGGACGCGAGCAGCGACTTCGAGCTCGGAAGCGTGTGCGGCACCGGCTGCGCGTCGCTCGATGACGCGAGCGCCTCGCCGGTCCATCGTGCCGGCGACCGCGGCGAGCTCGCGTTCGACTACGACGAGGTCGCGGCCCCCGCGCTGGTGTCGCACGGCGGCGTGCACCGGCTCTACTACGCGGGGCGACGCGGGACGCGCTGGGCGATCGGGCTCCTGGTCACGTACGACATGGCGTTCTTCCGGGAGGGCAACGACGGCGCGCCGATCCTCTCGGCGTCGGGCGCGGGCCCCGACGCGCTCGGCGTGCGCGATCCCGAGCCCTGGATCGACGGCGGCCTGCTGACGCTCTTCCACACCGGCACCGACGGCGTCGCGACGCACGTGCTGACGGCGACGCAGCCGATCGCCTCGCCGTGATCTGCGGTTGAGCGAACGCAGGCCGGGCGTCGATCCCGGCGCGGGCCGGGTGGTATCGTGAGGCCCCATGGCCGACCCCACGATCCGTCCCATCTCCGAGATCGCCGCGCAGCTCGGGCTCAGCCCCGACGACGTCATCCCGTACGGGCGCGACAAGGCGAAGATCGACCTCGCGGCGCTCGATCGCCCGCGCACCGGCAAGGGCAAGCTCGTGCTGGTCTCGGCGATCACCCCGACGCCCGCGGGCGAAGGCAAGACGACGACGAGCATCGGCCTGACGATGGGCTTGCAGCGCATGGGCCGGAAGGCGGTGTGCGCCCTGCGCGAGCCCTCGCTCGGCCCGGTGTTCGGGGTCAAGGGCGGAGGCACCGGCGGCGGCAAGGCGCAGGTCTCACCGGCGAACGAGATCAACCTCCACTTCACCGGCGACCTGCACGCGATCACCAGCGCGAACAACCTCCTCGCGGCCCTCATCGACAACGAGCTGCACTTCCAGACGACGGCGAGCGGCGCGCAGCCGGGCGGCAAGCTCGCGATCGATCCGCGGCGCGTCACCTGGCGGCGCGCGCTCGACATGAACGATCGCTCGCTGCGGCACGTGATGGTCGGGCTCGGCGGTCGCGCGTGCGGCGTGCCGCGCGAGAGCGGCTTCGACATCACGGCGGCGAGCGAGATCATGGCCGTGCTGTGCCTGTCGACCTCGATGGAGGATCTGCAGCGGCGGCTCGGACGCATCGTCATCGGGCGCACCTACGATCAGCGGCCCGTGACCGCCGACGATCTCGAGGCCGCGCCGGCGCTCGCAGCGCTCCTCAAGGACGCGCTGCTGCCGAACCTCGCGCAGACGCTGGAGGGCGGCCCCGCGCTCGTGCACGGCGGCCCGTTCGCGAACATCGCACACGGCTGCTCGAGCGTGCTCGCGACGAAGATGGCGATGCACTACGCCGACATCGTCGTCACCGAGGGCGGCTTCGGGTTCGATCTCGGCGCCGAGAAGTTCCTCGACATCAAGTGCCGCGGCGCGGGCATCTGGCCGAACGCGGCGGTGATCGTCGCGACGCTGCGCGCGCTCAAGTTCCACGGCGGCGTCGCTCCCAAGGACGCCGGACAGCCGAACGCGCAGGCGCTCAGCAAGGGCATCGCGAACCTCGAGCGGCACCTCGAGACGGCGCGCTTCTTCGGGCTGAACGCGGTCGTCGCGATCAACGCGTTCGACAACGACAGCGAGGAAGAGATCGCGATGGTGCAGGAGCGCGCGGCAGCGCTGGGCGCGCCGGTCGCGCTGTCCCGCGGGTACTCGCAGGGCGGCGCGGGCGCGATGGATCTCGCGGAGAAGGTCGCCGCGATCGTGGAGCGCGACGGCCCGCCGCTCACGCCGAAGTTCGCGTACCCGCTCGATCTCCCGTACGCGCACAAGATCGATCTGATCGCGCGGAACGTGTACGGCGCGGACGGCGCCGACATCGAGCCGTCCGCGCGTGCCGCGCTCGAGCGCCTCGAGCAGGACGGCTACACGGGCCTGCCCGTGTGCATGGCCAAGACGCAGCTGTCGGTCTCCGACGATCCCAAGAGGCAGGGCCGCCCGACCGGCTTCCGCGTGACGGTGCGCGAGGTCCGGCTCGCGGCCGGCGCAGGGTTCGTGGTCGCGCTGCTCGGCGACGTCATGACGATGCCCGGCCTGCCGAGGGTGCCCGCGGCCCGCAACGTCCGCATCGATCCCGACGGCCGCGTCCACGGGCTGATGCAGAACGATTGAGTCGGCAGGGCTCGCCCCCCGGAGCGGGCGAGCCGATGGTCGGACCGGCTCCGAGCGGGACGGGGGCGTCCCCGAATCTCGCTTGCCTCGCCGCCGGCTCCGCACCAGCATCGACCTCATGCCTCCGGAAGATCAGGACACGACCGCGCGCACCGACGTCAACCCGCGGATCGAGGATCGCCTCCTCGAGAGCCGCACGATCCTCGTCGGCGAGGAGGTCACCGACGCGCTGTACCGCAAGGTCGCGTCCGCGCTCCTCGTGCTCGAGCAGAAGGACCCGAAGGGGCCGATCACGGTGCTCGTGAACTCGCCGGGCGGCTCCGCCGACTCGGGCTTCGCGATGTACGACCTGCTGCGCTTCACGTGCTGCCCCGTGCGCACGATCGCGAATGGTCTCGTGGCGTCGGCCGCCGTCCTGGTGTTCCTCGCGGCGCCCAAGGGCAGCCGTCTCAGCCTGCCGAGCTCGCGCTTCCTGCTGCACCAGCCCTCGACGATCACGCGCGGTCAGTCGACCGACATCGACATCGCGGCGCGACAGATCATCGAGCTGCGCAAGCGCTACAACACGATCGTGTCGGACACGACCGGCAAGTCGCTCGAGGTGGTCGAGCGCGACTCCGAGCGCGATTTCTGGCTGACCGCGCCGACCGCGCAGGAGTACGGCCTGGTCGACCGCATCGTGACGCGTCGCGCCGAGCTCGATTGAGCCCTCCTCCGGATCGCCCGTCTCGCCCCCCGGGGGCAGTCGTCCGCCTCACGGTCGATCATGCGCACGACGGCGCGACGCTCGCGGCCGTCGTGCGCGAGGCGCTCGGGGCCTC
>JALYRN010000882.1:0-3011 GCA_030855295.1 Myxococcota bacterium
GGCGCGAGCCGATCGAGCCGCCGATCGATCTTCCCGATCTGATCGCGCGGCCGCGCGTGGGCGACGTGCTGCCGCCGCCGAGCGCCGCCGAGCGTGCGATGCTCGGTCCTCCTCCGCCGCAGAAGCCCCTCGCTGGCTGACGCGGCAGGAGTGCTCGCCCCGGAGGGCGCGCACGGGAGCGCGCGAAGGCGCGAACGGAAGCGCCCGGAGCGGGCGAGCCGATCTTGGGACAGGCTCGAGGCTCCGACTCTTCTTCGTCCCACTTCAACTCGAGAGGCGCACATGTTCGTGGATCGTCCCGTCGGCATCGATCTCGGCACGACCAATTCCGAGATCGCGTTGCTCGATCCGAGCGAGCGAGAGCTGCTGGTGTACGCCGACAAGTTCGATCGGCGCACGGTGCCCTCCGCGGTCGCGTGGGAGGCGAAGAGCGAGCGCTTCGTGGTCGGCCGCGCGGCGCGGGCCAAGCGGGGACAGAGCCCGGGGCCCGTCGAGTCGATCAAGCGGCGCATGGGGCAGGCGGTGACGGTCGCGATCGGGCCGCACGCGCTCTCGCCCGAGGAGGTGTCGTCGAAGATCCTCGAGGAGCTCCGCGAGCGCATGCGCGAGTTCCTGCAGGCGAAGGCCGGCGAGCTCGAGGTGCGCGTCGCGCGCGCGGTGATCACGGTGCCGGCGTACTTCGACGCGCCGCAGGTGGAGGCCACGCGGCGCGCCGGAGAGCTCGCGGGGCTCGAGGTGATCGCGGTGCTGCAGGAGCCGACCGCAGCGGCGATCCACCACACGTGGAAGCGTCAGCTCGGGGACGGGAATTTCCTGGTCTACGACCTCGGCGGCGGCACCTTCGACGTGTCGGTGCTGCGCTGCCTCGGCGGCGAGTACCAGGTGCTCGCGATCGACGGCGACAACTACCTGGGCGGAGACGATCTCGATCGGCGCTTCGCGGAGCGGCTGCGGCGCGTGCTCGTCGAGAAGGGGTACGCCCTCGACCTCGACGTGCGGGGCGACGAGGAGGACGCGCAGCGGTTCCTGCGGCTGGTGCACGTCGCGCAGGAGATCAAGGAGTCGCTCTCGACGAGCGAGGTGGTGCACGTCTCGAAGAGCGACGTGATGATCGATCGGGCCGGAGAGCCGGTGTCGATCGAGGCGGAGATCGGGCGCGCCGAGTACGAAGAGGCGGTCGCGGATCTGGTCGAGACCACGATCGCGTGCTGTGAGCGCGCGCTGGCGCGCAGCCGCGAGACGGCGGGCGTGGGGCTCGCGGAGATCGATCATGTCGTGCTCGTCGGCGGCTCCACGCGGGTGCCCGCGGTGATGCGGCGGGTGCGCGACGCGCTCTGCTCGGGCCACAGCAAGTGTGCGGAACCACTACAGGATCAGGTCGACACCTGCGTCGCGCTGGGTGCCGCGGTGCACGCCGCGCAGGCGGGCGGGTTCCGGATCGGCGACGAGACGATGCAGGTGCGCTTCACGAGCCCGCTGGTCGGGCGCGGCGAGCGGCTGAGGATCTCGCTCATCCCGGAGCGGGTGCCGGACGGGACGACGCAGCTCGCGATCACGACGCACGCCGGCGCGCGGCTCGGCGACGTCGCGATCGAGGGCGCGGCGATCGAGGACGGCGCGGCGGTGCGGATCGAGGTGCCGCTGGGCGACGAGGCCGAGAACCTCGTGCGCATCGAGGCGCGCGACGCGAGCGACGCCGTGCTCGCGAGCCTTCCGTTCGCGATCTATCGCGGCGAGGTGAAGCCGCGGGCGAGCGCGCTGAGCCAGGCGTCGGTGGTCGCGAAGGACATCGCGCTCGAGGTGCTGCGCGGCGGACGCCGCGAGCGGAAGGTGCTGATCGCGCGCGGCGCCGGGCTGCCGCTGAAGGTCTCGCACGAGCTCGCGACCGGTGATCGCAGCGGCGCGGTCGTGCTGCGCCTCCTGCAGAACCGGCTGCCGATCAAGACGCTGATGCTCGAGGTGCCGCCCGACCTCCCGGTCGGCACGCCGGTGACGCTGGAGCTGCAGTGCGACGAGGCGATGCGGCTCGAGGCGCGGGCCGAGGTCGCGGGGCGCGAGCTGTGGGCGCGCATCGAGCCGGCGCAGGCGGCGCCCGCGAGCGCCGAGGAGATCGAGGCGCTGCTGGCCGAGGCGGAGCAGGTCTCGCGCAGCCTCTGGGGCCGCGACGTGCACGCGTTCCGGCGCGAGCACGAGCCGCTCGCGACCGGGCTGCGCGAGGTGCTCGGCACCGATCCGGGCAAGCTGGCGGCGCTCGCGTCGCAGCTGCGGCAGCTGGTCGAGGAGTTCCGATCGAGCGACGGAGGCGAGCTCTCGCCGCCGCTGCACCGGCTCGAGCACGTGCTCGATGCGCTGCGGCGCACCGTCTACCGCGCGCAAGGATCGCTCCTCGGGATGGATGCCGCGCAGTGGGAGGCGCGGCTCGACGAGCTCGACGGCCGCGCGCGCGCGGCGTGGGAGGCCGCGGACGCGACGTCGTGGCGGCGGATCTACAACGAGACGCAGGCGCTGCTCGAGACCGCGCAGACCCAGGAGCTGACGTCGCAGCGGCTCGACGATCCGGGCTACCTCGGGCGGCGCGTCGCGGGGCTGGGCGCGTGGAGCGCGTCGATCGAGCGCTCGCTGCTCGACTTCGTTCCGTCGCGCGCGGAGGAAGTGCGCGGCCTGCAGCTCGCGGAGCGCGATCGACTGCTCGGCGCGCTGCAGCAGAAGATCCGCGGGCCGCTCGAGTCGATCGGGGGTGAGAGCGCACCGGGCGCGCACGAGCTGCGCCGGCAGCTCGACGGGCTCTCCTCGGAGCTCGAGCGGATCGAGAACGCGCTGGAGCGACTGCCGTCGATCGGCGTGGTGACGGATCGTCGGAGCTGACACTCGACAGGAGTGCTCGCCCCGGAGGGCGCGGACCCGATCTGGCGACGGTCTCTCAGCGGCTGTCCAAACATCGGCTCGCCCGCTCCGGGACCTCCCGTCCGCGCGCGGCGCGCGCTCCCGTCCCGTCCCTCCGGGGCGAGCAC
>JALYRN010000882.1:3021-3421 GCA_030855295.1 Myxococcota bacterium
ACTCCTGCCGATTCAGCGGCTCAGGCCGACGCGCTGGCGGGCGAGGAGACAGTTCTCGCTGCCGCGCGTGAACTCGCGGCAGGTGCGCGGGCGATCGTCGTAGACGCGGCAGGCGTATCGGTCGCGCTCGTCGCCGGCTCCGGAGGGCGCGGTCTCGAGCGCGGCGCAGGTGCCTTCGGGGCGCGGCATCTCGTGCGATCCGTCCTTCACCACGATCAGCGCGGGGTGGCGCCGCACGATGCGCTCGCGCGGACCGACCAGGAGCGTGTCGAACGCGGAGCGACAGCACGCCGCACAACGCTGGCAGTCGAGCGCGTCCTCCCAGCGCTCGCACGCCGGCAGCTCGGCGCGGACCGCGCGACGCGCCGCGAGACAGCGGAGGCCGCGCCCACGCTTGCTC
>JALYRN010000883.1 GCA_030855295.1 Myxococcota bacterium
CGGAGCGCGCGCGCCTCGCGCGGGGAGATCGGGCCGAGCAGGTGCGCGTCGGCGCAGCAGAGGCCATCGCCGGCGCAAGCGAAGCGCGCTCCGGGGCGGGTCAGCAGGGGTCGGATGCGGGCCGGCACGGGGGAGCTCGATCGGCGGAAGTGATGCGAAGTTATGGGGGGTTGGCCGGACGCGTCCAGAAGCGGAGCAGATTCGCGTACTTGGAAGGGCGGTGCGTGTCCCTGCGGGATCCCTAGCGGATGAGGGAGGTGTCTTGGGTCCAGGCGCGGAGGCGGGCGCCGAGGGCGGTGCGGAAGGCGACGCGGACCCAGCCGGGGCGGCGCTGGAGCTCGATCAGGTGGGCGGTGGACTCGGGGACGGCGTCGATGCGCAGGAAGCTGTCGTCGTCCGGACGAGGAAAGACGTAGAGGCGCTCGGTGCGCGGGCGCCAGCGCGGACCGCTCAGCGTGATCGGCTCGCGCGGGATGATCTCGGTCTCGGCGTCCACCGCGAGCGTGACCGCGTCGCACGGCACCGGCGCGCCACGCAGGAAGAGGCCGTCCCCGAGCGCGACCGAGATCTCGATCCACGGACCGTGCGGCGCGACGTCGACACGCCCGATCGGCATGCCCCGCGGCAGCTCGAGCGAGCCCTCACGGAGCGAGAGCGGGCGCGCGACGACGTAGTGCAGCGGCGAGCGCGTGGTGCCCTCGATCGCATCCCCGTCGAGCGTGCGCACCCGCGCGATGCCAGGGCGCAGCGGCGTGATCGCGACCCGACGCGGCGCGGCGAAGCGCACGCGACGGATGCCGCGCGCACGCCGCACGACGACGTCGACGCCCGAGAGCTCCCCCTCGATCACGCACGTCTCGTCGGCGCGCACGATCGAGGGCAGCAGCACCGACGAAAGAGCGGACGAGAGCGCGATCACCAGCGCGAGCGATCGCGCGCGCACCCGATCAGCTCATCACGTCGCGGAAGGTCACCAGCACGATCACCCCGAGCAAGAAGATGATGCCGACCGTGTGCACGATCGCCTCGACCTTCTCGTTGGCGCGACGCCGCGTGATCAGCTCGAACCCGAGGAAGACGAGCCGCCCTCCGTCGAGCGCCGGGAACGGCAGCAGGTTGAAGAGCCCGAGCGCCACCGAGATGAACGCGATGAACGGGATGTAGTAGCGCGCGCCGCGCTCGGCCTGCTGCGCGACCATCCGGCCCATGCCGACTGGGCCCTGCAGCCCCTCGGTCGAGCCGCGACGGATCAGCGACGCCATCCCCGCGAGCTGCTCGAGGCTGCGCACGACCGGCCACTGCACCGCGAACCACGCGGCCTCCCCGACCGACGCCGGCACGCTGGTCATCGGTCCGGTCACGCCGATCAGCCCGCGGCCGTCCTCGGCGCGGCGCGGCGTGAGCATGAAGGGCGGGAGCCGCTCGCCGTCGCGGACGACGATGTACTCCGTCGGCTGCTCGGCGCGGTTGCGCGTCGCCTCGACCAGCTCGTGCTGGTTCGCGATCGGGCGGCCGTTCGCCTCGATGATCTGATCGCCGATCTGGATGCCGGCCTCGGCCGCGGGATGACCGGGCACCACCTCGCCGAGCGTCATCGGCGCGTCCTGATCGATCTCGGTGAACCCGTATCCGAGCACGAAGCCGAACATGATCAGCGACGCCGCGAGGTAGTTCGCGAACGGCCCGGCGAAGATCGTCGCCATCCGCGCGAGCACGCCCTTGTTGGGGAAGAGCGCGGGATCGGTCCGATCGATCTCCTCGGCCGGGTTCATCCCGTCGATCTGCACGTACGCGAGGAAGGGGATCGCGCAGACCTGGAAGACCGTGGGGCTGCCCTTCGGCTGGTACCGGAAGAGCGGCGGACCGAAGCCGATCGAGTACCGCAGCACGCGCATGCCGAACGCGCGCGCCGCGAGGTAGTGACCGGTCTCGTGGACCACGACCAGGAAGGAGATGCCAATGATCGCGAGAACGATCTCCATGCGTGTCCTTCCTCTACGAGCCCTCCCGGAAGGAGAGCAGAAGCCCAGACTCTAGCCCCCGCGACGACGGAGGGCCACGTCGCCGTGCGACACGGCGCCATGCGACCGGGGAACACCGTGACGCGCGGAGTGTCCTGACAATCGAGCGCGTGACATGCTTCCGCTGATGCGACGGCCCTCGGTTCGCGGCCCGCTGACGGGGGCCGCGCTGCTGCTCGCGTTCGTCGCGCTCGCCCGCGCCGACGACAGCGTGCGCCACGAGTACGTGCCGGACGTCGAGTCCGACGAGGGGACGCTGGTGGTGTCCTCGGGCGGGCCCGAGCCCGCAGCGCTCGTCTACGACGGTGAGGTGATCCCGGCGCCGGACGGCGGGGCGCTGCGTCCCCACGAAGAGCGCGCGATGCAGGCGACGCCGGGCGACGGTCACAGCACCGAGGAGGTCGGGCGGCGCTCGCCTTCGTTCCGGCCCGATCGCGTGACCGAGCTGAACGGGCAGGTCGGGTACTTCGCGGTGTTCACGCCGACGATCTCGCCCTTCAAGCGGGTGACCGCGCTCGACGGGATCACGCTGGCGCCCGGCGGCGTGCCGGTGCTCGCGATCGCGGATCGCGGCCCGCGCACGCGCGCGGAGGTCGTCGGCACGCAGGATCCGCCGCCCGACTGGCGGCCGCGCGATCTGTTCTGGGGCAGCGTGGTGATCGACTTCACCGGAGGGCCGGAGGCGCCGCTGCCGGCCGTGTCCCCGGAGTCGCGCTTGCTGACGGTGCGCACCGAGCCCGAGACGCGCGTGCACTTCGAGCGCGACGGCGCGGACAATTTCTTCGTCGTGCTCGACGAGCCCGCGGGCGCGGTGAGCGAGGTGCGCATCGTCTTCCTGACCGACGCGCCGCGGACGTACTTCGGGACCGACCTGCCGACCGGCCCGGCGAACGCGCTCGAGGGCGAGGTGCCGCAGGTGCCGCCGAGCGTGCAGCGGCGCGGCGAGGAGTTCGCGGCGACGCTGGGGCTGCGCCGCGGGATGCGCTTCGATCGCACGCTCTCGACGCTGGTCGAGTGGTTCCGCAGCTTCGAGGAGAGCCACGAGCCGCCGCGCGACACCGGCGACATCTACTGGGATCTCGCGGCGGGACAGCGCGGCGTGTGCCGGCATCGCGCGTACGCGTTCGTGATCACCGCACAGGCGCTGGGGATCCACGCGCGCTTCGTGCAGAACGAGGCGCACGCGTGGGTCGAGGTGCACCTGCCCGAGGGGCGCGGCTGGATGCGGATCGATCTCGGGGGATCGCCGCGCGGGCTGACGGTGCGCAACACCCACGAACGGCCGGCGTACCGCGCCGACTTCCCCGATCCGCTGCCGCGGCCCGACGCGTACGTGCGCGCGTACGCCGAGGCCACGCGCGCGAGCCAGGCCGAGGGCGCGGCGAGCGCGACGAC
>JALYRN010000884.1 GCA_030855295.1 Myxococcota bacterium
GTCGGCGGTCGCGGCGTCGGCGGTCGCGGCGTCGGCGGTCGCGGCGTCGGCGGTCGCGGCGTCGGCGGTCGAGCCTGCGTCCGCGAGGCTGGCGTCGAACGGTCTGACGTCGCCGCCGTCGGTGCCTGTTTCGCTCCGATCGTTGCAGCCGACGACGAAGAGGACGAACGAGAGCGCGAAGGATGCGGTCGAGCGCGAGCAAGTCATGGCGCGCATCATGACGCGCGCTCGGTGCCGACGCCTCCCTCGAGATGCGCGAGGATCAGCCGCGCGATCCATGCGCGGAAGCGCCGGCTCGTCGCGGCGTCAGATCCAGCGTCGCCGGCGGAAGAACACCAGCAGTCCGCCCGAGATCAGCGCCATCAGCCCCATCGCGAACGGATAGCCGAAGCGCGCGCGGAGCTCCGGCATGTTGAAGGGCGACGTGTCGGGATCGAAATTCATCCCGTACACGCCGGCGACGAACGAGAGCGGGATGAAGATCGTCGAGATGATCGTGAGCACCTTCATCACCTCGTTCATCCGGTTGCTGACGCTCGACAGGTAGAGCTCCATCAGCCCGGCGGCGAGCTCGCGATGGCTGTCGATCAGCTCGGCGAGCCGGATCGTGTGGTCGTACGCGTCGCGCAGGTAGATGCGGGTCTCCGCGGTGAGCCGCCCCTGCTCGGTGCGCATCAGGTGGTTGAGCGCTTCGCGCAGCGGCCAGATCGCGCGCCGCGCCGCGAGCAGCTCGCGCCGGAGCGCGTGCAGCTCCTTGGGCGCGTCGGGCGTCGGATCCTCGAGCAGGTTGTCCTCGACCGACTCGAGCCGCTCGCCGAACTGCTCCGCGAGCGGGAAGTACGCGTCGATCACCGCGTCGAGCAGTGCGTACGCGAGGTAGTCGGCGCCGCTCCGGCGGACCCGTCCCTTCGCATGTCGCATGCGCTCGCGGAGCGGATCGAAGCAGTCGCCGGAGCGCTCCTGGAACGTGAGCACGAAGTCCTCACCCAGGAAGATGCTGACCTGCTCGAGATCGACGAGCTGCCCATCCTCGATGTGCGGCATGCGCGCGACCACGAAGAGGCCGGTGTCGTACTCCTCGACCTTTGCGCGCTGATGCACGTGCACGACGTCCTCGAGCGCCAGCGGATGCATCCGGAAGCGCGCGCCGATCGCCTCGATCAGGCGGGCGTCGCCCAGCCCCGTCACGTCGAGCCAGAGGATCTTGCCGCCGGCGCGCAGCGAATCGAGCTCGGCGATGCTCTCGACCGTGCGCTCCACACACGAGCCGGCGTCGTACGCGATCGCGTGGAGCTTGCCGGGCGGGAGCGTCGGATCGGCGTCGACGGTCCCCGGGGCCGTCGAGAGACCGGTCCAGCGGTCGCGCGTCGTGCGCTTGCGGCGTACGTGTTTCTTCGCCAAGCGGCGATGGTATCCCAGCGCGCCGCGGGCCTCCGCAAGACTCGCGCTTCACCAGCGCTGGAACTCCGAGCGGCGCGGTCGCGTGGTGCTGCGGGCGCGCGCTGGAAGCGCGAGCTCGAGATCGACGTCGCGGTCGGCGACGAACGTGCGCTCCCGCGTCGCGCGGCCGCGCATCCGGAGCACCAGCGTGTGCGGCCGCTGGTCGCGCGGCAGCTCGAGCGAGAGCGGTGTCGTGCCGCGCGGCGAGCCGTCGAGCTCCACCTCGGCGCCCGGCGGCTGGCTCGACACCCGCACGCGCGCGGTCTGCGCACGGGGCGGCGGCTCGGTCGGTGGCGTCGGGGATGACGGGACAGCGGCTGGCGCGGGCACGGATGCGATCGCGGCGTCGGTCGACGTCGCGCCGGGCAGCTGTGACGCGGTGATCGCGAGCGCGAGGGCGCCCACGAGGGCGATGGCAGCGGCGATCGAGCGGTGCCTCGTGCGAGGCGAGTCGTCGGAGCGCGCCGGGATGGGTGGCGGGGCGTCGTCCTCCGCGCTGCGGTCGAGGTCCGCCGCGGGCACGTGCGTGATCGTCTGGCCCGCCTGCACACGCCGGAGGAGCTCGGCCTTCTCGTCGATGCGCTCCGCGAAGTGCCGCTCCATCAGCGCGGCGCACTGCTGATCGAGCTGCACGGTGCCTGCCGACGCGCGCACGAACGCGAGCAGGTCGCGCTGCATCTCGCTCGCGGTCGCGTAGCGCGCCGCGCGATCTCGCTCGAGCGCACGCATGATGATCGCCTCGAGCGCCGGCGGGAGCGGCTCGGCGTGCTCCGGACGTCGCGCGCTCGGCCGCGGGATCGGCTCCTCGACGATCGCCTTGAACGACAGGAGCTCGTTGGCGCGTTGGAAGAGGCGGGCGCCCGTGCAGAGCTCCCAGAGCACGACGCCGAGCGCCCACAGATCGGTGCGGCGGTCGACGCGCTCGCCTCGGATCTGCTCGGGCGACATGTACGTGAACTTGCCCTTGATCTCACCGGTGCTCGTGACGTTCGTGCGGCCGCCGAAGCGCGCGATCCCGAAGTCGAGCAGCTTCACCGCGCCCGCGTAGGTGACGAAGACGTTCTGCGGGGACACGTCGCGGTGGACGACGTCGAGCGGCTGGTCGCTCGCGCCGCGCAGCTCGTGCGCGGCGTGGAGACCTGCGGCGATCTCGGAGACGAGGTGCGCCGCGAGCGCCGGCGGCAGCACCTCTCCGTGCGCCAGCTCGCGCAGCAGCGCGTGCAGCGTCTCACCCGCGAGATACTCCATCACGAGCACGAGCTCG
Source organism: Myxococcota bacterium (assembly GCA_030855295.1). Classification (GTDB taxonomy): domain Bacteria; phylum Myxococcota_A; class Polyangia; order Polyangiales; family Sandaracinaceae; genus Sandaracinus. Next base: position 2,705 of record JALYRN010000884.1, read on the forward strand.
CTCTCGTGCTCGCTGAGCTCGATCACCTGGACGACGTTGGGGTGATGGAGCCCCGACATGATCCAGGCTTCGTCGAGGAACATCTCGCGGAAGCCGGGCTGCTCGGCGAGGTGTGGTAGGACGCGCTTGATGACGACGGCACGCTCGAAGCCGCCGGGGCCGCTCAGCTTCGCGAGCAGGATCTCCGCCATCCCGCCGGTCGCGAGCTTCGCGACCACCTTGTACCGGCCGAGCTCGTCGCCCGGCCGAGACGTGCGAGACATCTTCGTCGCGGCCCGCATCGCGCCTCTCACGCCGTAGCATACCGTGCACCGCCTGATCTCCGCGCTCGTCCTCGCTTCCTGCATCGGCCTGCTGGTGCCGATCGCGTCGGCGCAGCGCGGGCCCGCCGACCGAGCGCGCGCGCGTGCGCTCTACGACGAGGCGCTCACGCACTATCGCGCCGGTCGCTTCGACGAGTCCGCGACGCTGCTGCAGGAGGCGCGCGGGCTCTATCCCGAGCCGATCCTCACGTACAATCTGGCGCGCGTGCTCGAGGCTCTCGGCGACGTCGACGGGGCGATCGGGATGTATCGCGAGTACCTCGCGGAGGCGCCGAGCGCGCCGGATGCGCGGGCCGTGCGAGAGCTCGTCTCCTCGCTCGAGCGGACGCGCGACGCGCTGCGTGCTGCGAGCGCCCGCGAGGGAGGCTCGTCGGCGTCGGCGCTCGGG
>JALYRN010000885.1 GCA_030855295.1 Myxococcota bacterium
CTGCGGCGCGGCCTGCGCCGACGTCCCGCCCGTCACCCGCAGCGTCGCGGCGCGCGCGCGGTTCTCGCCATCGTTCGGACCGCGCGTGATCGCGAGGCGATGCGGCCCGTTCCACAGGCCGAGATAGAACACGACCTCGTCCGAGTTCCAGTCGGTCGGCAGCGTGATCGTCTGCGGGTCGCGGATGTACTCGCCCTCGTGCCAGCGCCCCGGCTGGTAGAGCTGGCGCACCAGGCCGGTGCTGTCCTCGTTGACGCGGTTCTCACCGCGCGAGTCGACGAGGTGCGTGAACATCTGCCAGCCGTCGTCGAGCCGACGCTGCGCCTGCCAGTGCCACGTGATCGTGAACGGCTGCCCGGGCGTGATCGTGTCGGGCTCGACGTCGTAGCCGACGAGCCGCACCCGGTTCTCGAAGCTGATGTCGAGCTCGTGCTCGGGGCTCGGGGCCTCGGTCGAGATGTTCTCGCGCAGCTGCTCGCGCTCCGCCGCGCTGAGCTCGGGTGCCTGCTCGACGCATGCGACCGACAGCGCCGTCATCAGGAAGACAAGAAAGGTCCTCTTCATCGCAGCCTCTCTCGAGTCGCTCACTTGCGCGACTTCTTCCGCGCTTGCTTCTGCAGCTTGCGCAGGTGCTTCTTCTTGTTCTTGTCGCCGGCGCTGAGCGCCTTCGGAGCGGCCGCGCCGCGCGCGCCCATCATGCCCATGCCGCCCTGGCCGTTGCCCGCGACCGCGGCTTCGAGCAGCTGGTCGGCGAGGCTCGACATCATCGGGTTCGCCTCGAGCCCGGTGGTGCGCACCATCTGGTTGAGGCGCTTGGCCATCGCCATCTGCTTCATGCCCGGCAGCTTCTGGAGCATCCCGGCCTGCTGGCCGATGTCGCCCATCATCTGCTTCATGAACGAGAAGCGCTGGAGGAGATCGACGATGTCCTTCTCGGTGCGGCCCGAGCCCTTGGCGACGCGCTGGATGCGTCCCTTCTGCTTGGCGAAGAGCTCGGGCTCGATGCGCTCGCGCTTCGTCATCGAGCTGACGATCGCCTCGGCGCGCTTGAGCTCCTTGTCGTCGATCGCGAAGCCCTCGGGCACGCTGTCGGCGAAGAAGGGCAGCTTCTCGAAGAGGTCCTGCAGCGGCCCCATCTTCTGGAGCATGCGGATCTGCTCCAGGAAGTCGTGGAGCGTGAAGCGCCCCTCGAGCATGCGCTTGGCGTCCTGCTCGGCCTTGTCCTGATCGACGACTCCTTCGAAGTCCTTCATCAGGCCGACGACATCGCCGAAGCCGAGGATCCGGCTGGCCATGCCCTCGGGCCGGAACTCCTCGAGCTTGTCGAGGCCCTCGCCCATGCCGACGAACTTGATCGGCGCTCCCGTGACCTCGCCGATCGACAGCGCGGCGCCGCCGCGCGCATCGCCGTCGAGCTTCGACATCACGACGCCGGTCAGCCCGAGCCGCGCGTGGAACGCCGCCGCCGTCTTCACGGCGTCCTGGCCGATCATCGCGTCGACGACCATGAAGACGTTCTCCGCCTTCGTGCCCGCCTTGATCGCCGAGAGCTCGTCCATCAGCGGCTCGTCGATCGCGAGCCGACCTGCCGTGTCGTAGATGATCGTGTCGCGCTTGAGCTTGCGCGCGTGATCGAGCGCCTTCGTGCAGATGTCGACGGGACGCCCGCCGGGGATCGCGAAGACGGGGATCGAGAGGCGCTCGCCGAGCACCTGCAGCTGCTCGATCGCGCCCGGGCGCTGCACGTCGGCGGCGACCAGCAGCGGCTTGCGGCCCTGCGACTCGAGCAAGCGCGCGAGCTTGCCGGCGGTGGTCGTCTTTCCCGAGCCCTGGAGGCCGACCATCATGATGCCGGTCGGCTGCGGCGACTTCGCGAACGCGACGGCCTCGCCATCGCTCTTCATCATCCCGACCAGCTCGTCCTGGCACGCCTTGATGAAGCGCTCGGCCGGGCCGATCTTGATCTTCTTGCCCTTGCTCTCGAGCTCGGTGCCGATCGTCTCGCCGACGACCGACTCCTTCACCTTCGAGAGGAAGCGCTTGACGACGCCGAACTCGACGTCGGCCTCGAGCAGCGACAGCCGCACGTCGCGCAGCGCGGGCTCGAGGTTCTCTTCGGTGAGCTCGGTGACGCCCGCGAGCCGATTGCGGGCGGCGCGGAAGCCCTTGGTGAGGGTCTCGAACATCGTCGGAGGGCGTGCCTAGCACAGCGCTTGCGGACAGGGAAGACGTCCGATCCCCGCCTCCTAGGCCATTGTCTCCGGGCGTCGGGTCGTGGGCGGACGACGGCGACTGGCGCTATCCTGCCTGGATGCCTGCGTCGGCGCCCGAGATCCGCCCTCTGAAGCGCGTCGAGTACGAGCAGCTCGTCGCGGCGGGCGTGTTCGAGCACGAGAGCGTCGAGCTGATCGACGGGATGGTGATGCACATGCCGCCGCACGGTCCCGAGCACGACGGAACGATCGACATCGTCAATCGGCTTCTGGTCCGTGCGCTGGGTGAGCGTGCGCTCGTGCGTGTTCAGTCGGCATTCGCGGCGACCGACGAGAGCCGACCGGAGCCGGACATCGCCGTCGTCCCGATCGCCGACTATCGCGACGCTCATCCGTCGACGGCATTCTTGATCGTCGAGATCGCCGTCTCGTCCACCGCCTACGACCGGAACAAGGCCTCGACGTACGCGCGCGCCGGAGTTCCCGAGTACTGGATCGTCGACGTGCCTCGCGGCGCGGTGGAGGTCTATCGCCAGCCGGCCCCCGACGGCTACGAGCAGCGCGCGACGCATCGTCGCCCGGAAATCCTCCGTCCCGCGTCGTTCCCCGACGTCGAGGTCGCGCTCGATCTCGTGCTCCGCGGCTAGCCGTGTGGGCACACCACACGGGATCCGCAAGGGCTTCACCCGGCCGGGATCGTGACGCGCACGGGGATCGTCTCGGCGGCTCCGCTGCGGCCCTGCGCGAGCTGTCCCCGATCGTTCGCGCCCCAGCACCAGAGCTCGCCGCTCTCGCTGACGATGCACGCGGTCGCGGCGTCGTTGGCGATCGCGCGCACGTCGGTCGGCAGCGGTGACCGGTGCATCGGCGAGGGCGCGGCGCGCGGCTCGGAGCCGCCCTCGGGCCAGAACGCCGAGTCCGTCTCGGGGCGTCCGAAGCACACCGGCGCGCGCGTCTCGCCCGCGAGCCCGCAGAACACTCCGCCCGTCGGCGAGGCCCGGAGCTCATGCATCGGCTCGTGGGCGTCGAGGGCGAGCGGCAGAGGATCGTCGAGCCCCCAGCACGAGAGCGCGCCCGCGGCGTCGATCGCGCACGTGCGCGCGGCGGCCGCGACGATGCGCGTCGCCGTCGCGGCCAGTCCGTCGACCGGGCCTTCCTCGGGGCTCGTGGTGCCGCTCGCGAGCGTGCGGCCCAGCTG
>JALYRN010000886.1 GCA_030855295.1 Myxococcota bacterium
CGCAGGTGCTCGGGCCGGTGCCGGCGCCCGATGCGGCGCTGATCGCGCTCGCGTCGCGCGTTCCTTCGCACGTGCGGCTGGGCACCTCGAGCTGGACGTTCCCGGGGTGGGCCGGGCACGTGTACCGGCGCGAGTATCCGAGCGAGCGCGTGTTCGTGCAGCGCTCGCTCGAGGAGTACGCGCGATTTCCGCTGTTCCGCACGGTGGGGATCGACCGCAGCTTCTGGGCGCCGATCCCGGAGCCCGATCTGGCGTCGTACGCCGCGCAGCTGCCGGAGGGTTTCCGCTGCGTGATGAAGGTCTGGGAGGAGATCACGACGGTGTCGTATCCCTCGCATCCGCGCTACGGCGCGCGCGCAGGGCAGCTCAACCCGCACTTCCTCGACGTCGATGCCTTCCGATCGCTGGTCGCCGATCCGGTCGCGCGCGCCTTTGCGGATCGGCTCGGTGCGTTCGTGCTCGAGATCCCGCCGCCGACGAAGCTGCCCGATCGGCGGGCCTTCGAGCGTGCGCTCTCGCGCTTCCTCGAGCGCGCCCCGCGCGGGTTCCACTATGCGGTCGAGCTTCGCGACAAGCGCTGCTTCACGCGGCGCCACGTCGAACTGCTGCGCGCGCACGGGGCGAGCCACGTGTGGAGCCAGTGGTCGCGGATGCCGTCGATCCGGGAGCAGCTCGACGTCGCAGGGCCGCTCGCGGGCTCGCCTGCGATCGCGCGGCTGATGCTCCCGCCGGGCGCGAGCTACGAGGCGCAGAAGGAAGCGTTCGCGCCGTTCGACCGGCTCGTCACGCCGGACCCCGCGATGCGCGACGACGTGAGCCGGCTGGCGCGCGAGGCGGCGGAGCGCGGCATCGAGCTCTACGTGATCGTGAACAACAAGGTCGAGGGCAGCTCGCCCTGGACCGTGCGGGCGCTCGCCGAGCGGCTCGCCCAGGAGGCCGGCGGATGAGCGGCGATGATCGGAACCTGACGTGGCACGCCGGTCAGGTGAGCGCGGAGGAGCGCGCGCGCGTGCTCGGGCATCGCGCCGCGACGCTGTGGCTGACGGGCCTGTCGGGATCGGGCAAGAGCACGATCGCGCGGCTCGCGGAGAAGGCGCTGATCGAGCGCGGCGCGCTCGCGTACGTGCTCGACGGCGACAACGTGCGCATGGGGCTCAACCGCGATCTCGGGTTCGGCGAGCGCGATCGCGAGGAGAACATCCGGCGCATCGGCGAGGTCTCGCGGCTGATGGTGGACGCCGGCTTGATCGTGGTGACCGCGTTCATCTCGCCGTTCCGCGTCGACCGCGAGCGCGTGCGCGCGCTGCTGCCGGAGGGCGCCTTTCTCGAGGTGCACGTCGCGACGTCGATCGAGGAGTGCGAGCGGCGCGATCCGAAGGGGCTCTATGCGCGCGCGCGTCGCGGGGAGATCCGCGACTTCACCGGGATCGACTCGCCGTACGAGCCGCCGGACGCGCCCGAGCTCGTCGTCGGTCGCGACGGCGGCGATGCGGGCGCGAGCGCCGCGCAGATCGTGTCGATGCTCGAGGCGCGCGGGCTCCTGTCGCCGCGCGGCTGATCGAGCGCTACCGAAGCACGCCTTCGGGGATCTCGTCTTCCTTCGCGGCGACCTCGGGGTGGCGCCACGTGCCCATCAGGCGATCCCAGATCGTGAAGAACTGCCCGTAGTTGTAGCGGTAGAACCAGTGGTGCAGCGTGTGGTGCCCGGTGCTGTTGATCAGCTTGCCGCGCACGAAGGTGACGCGGTCGTGGATGATCACCGACCACACCGACACGAAGCTCACCATCACCAGGTAGATCATCCCGTGCAGCGGGAAGAGGAAGCCGAAGAGGTGATGCGGCAGCGCCTGCAGGAACGAGTCGAGCGGGTGGAACGCCATGCTCACCCACGACGTCGTGACGCGCCACTCGTGATGGTACTTGTGCAGGTACTTGTAGCCGAAGTCCGAGTGCAGCCAGCGATGAGTCCAGTAGATGCACGTCTCGGTGAACACGAGATAGAGGAAGAAGCTCGCGATCAGCCAGCCCCAGCCGTAGTCGCCGATGTCCCAGTAGATCTGCGAGTGGCCGGTCGCGATCAGCATGTGGAACGGCATCATCAGCACGACGTTGCCGAGCGTCCCGATCACGCCCCACTTCATCGCGCCGCGGTTCGCGGTGCGGTCGGGGAGATACGTCGGGTGGAAGCGTTTGCGGCCCCAGACGAAGAAGATGAGGTAGCTGAGCCCCGAGAGCGTGAAGTAGAGCGTGAGGCCCGCGATCGTCAGGAAGACGAATTGGTTCAGCGGGGTCTCGGCGATACCGAAGAGGCGCAGGATCATGGCGCCGGGAATGTACGAGCGAATGGGCCGTGCGGTCGAGAGGACGCGCACGCGCTCGCTCCGTCGGCCGCTCCGAGATGGCGCGCTCGCTCCGTCGACCTGCTCTCGGGCGGATCAGGTGCGCGTGATCACGCGCGAAGACCGGCGCTTTTTCCGGTGACGTACGCGCGGCACGCGCCTCGCAATCGTGCTGCTCGCGAGGGCGACGGGCGGCCCTCCGGGAGGCGGCGGCGATGGGCGACATGGAGATCCGGTTCTGGGGCGTGCGCGGGAGCATCGCATCGCCAGGCGCGCGCACCGCGGGGGTGGGCGGCAACACGAGCTGCGTCGAGGTGCGCTGCGGCGATCGCGTGATCGTGCTCGACGCCGGCACCGGCCTGCGCGGGCTCGGTGATCGACTCGCGCGCGAGGGGGTGCGCTCCGTGCACCTGCTGCTCTCGCACCTGCACTGGGATCACATCCAGGGGCTGCCGTTCTTCGCGCCGGCGTGGATGCCGGGGACGCGCGTCGACATCTTCGGTGCTCCGTCGACGAGCACGCCGGGGCTCTCGCTCGAGCAGTCGATCGCGCAGCAGATGATGCCGCCGCACTTCCCGGTCCGGCTGGCGGACATGCGCGCGGAGATCGGGTTCGCGGAGATCGAGCCGGGCGCGAGCGCCGTGCTCGGCGACGTCACGCTGCGTGCCGCGCGGCTGAGACATCCCGGCGGCGTGCTGGGCTGGCGCATCGAGCACGGCGGCCGGAGCGTCGTGTACGCGACCGACACCGAGCACGACGCGTCGGGGCCGGAGTCGTGCCCCGATCCGCACCTCGTCGCGCTCGCGCGCGGCGCGGACGTGCTGATCTACGACGCGATGTACACCGAGGACGAGTACGCCGGGCGGTCCGGGCCGTCGAAGGTGGGCTGGGGCCACTCGACGTGGGAGGCCGGCGTCGCGGTCGCCGACGCCGCGGGCGTCGCGCAGCTCGTGCTCTTCCATCACGACCCGATGCGCGACGACGCGGCGGTCGAGGCGATCGAGCGTGAAGCGGACGCGCGCCGACCGGGCACGATCGCCGCGCGCGAGGGGCTCGAGCTCGCGCTCGGGC